>CALDEW010000487.1 GCA_937942355.1 uncultured Pirellulaceae bacterium
CGACCCGGCCAGATGCAGCGTTGCCGAATGGATTTGTGATGCGGGCAGCTGAATGCTAAAAGTTTTGGTTTTTTACTTGCATGTTAACTCGCTAAATTACGCTACCAAGTAATTGCAGAACAATGGCAAACTGCGAGAAAAGATTGAGTTGACTTTGCAGGCACTTGGCAAGCTAGAAATCGAACCTCGAAAAGGGTTCGAATTAGTTTGTGATTTTTACGAAACAGACAATTCCGTCTAAGGAAATTGCGATGATTCCAGCGGGACAATCGGGGACTTATATAAACACAATGCTCATAATTTGCTAATTCAGTTTGGCAAGCAGTGCGAGGAACTGCGAATCGCGGCCCATCAAGCGATTGGCAAAAAGACGAACCGAGAAAAGATCGCCAGCATTCTTCGCAAGCGACTGTTTGCCTCCCCCAGCGCGGCGACGCTATCTAAACTCGACGAGTATCTTGAGGCGTCGGAGCGCGAATCAATCGTAGACGAGTTGGTTTCCGGTTACGCAAATGATAAAGAACTTAACCCGTCATTCCTTGATTTCGCTCTGCGCGAATTAGACGTTGAAATTGCCGAATCGTATTTGCTGGAGCGATCGGATCAGATAGATGGCGAGAGGTACTACGCGCTTGCGCCGCTTGCCAAGTTGTTTGTCGAGAAGAAGTCACCTCTGGCCGCCACTTTAATTCTCCGCGCCTTAGCCGACTCGATCTTACAGCGTAGCGTTTCAAAAAATTACAGAATCGCCGTCGGGTATATCAAACGCGCCGCGAAACTGGCGCTTGAAATCAGCGACTGGCAAACCCACATCGATCACGACGCCTATCTAAAAACCCTCCACACCAACCACGCCCACAAATCTGCGTTCTGGAGCAAGATGGAGTGAGCGGCTGAGGATGAGTCATCAAATGTAGTTTTGAAACAATTCTCCGGTCGATGTGACCGAAGCAGCTAACGCTTTCGACTTTGAACAAAAATGGTGAACGAATAAGACATTCATCAAAAACAAATGCCATTGGCTAAGCAACAAAACTCAATTCAAGTTGGATCATGCGATCTCGTTTTGATTCTTCTACTTGTCGTTGCCGCCAAACAGCTGCGATTCGTTTTGGCTCATCCCGTGTAACTATTTTCGAACCAAATTTGTTCCGTTTCACGGAAACCACCCACCGCTTGTTCTTGTGCGCAGTGATTCGAATTGCCTTTAGTTTTCGTGCAACAATTCTGTCGCCGAGCTCAAGTTGTCTCCTCAAATGCTTAACGTTCGAATGCACTGCTTGACGCGAATAATGCATGTAACCTTCTAACCGCTTTCGAATATCCGCAGTAGCCCGAAGCGAATTTGGTTGAAGGCATTTGCAAGAAATCACATATCGTTCTGACAACTCCCATGCGATCATTTGGTGATTCTTATGGATTTCGGTGCCTTGTCTTTTGTCGACCCGAATGCCATGCACGTGTTGAGCTTTCGAGCGATTTTGAAAGCCTTCTTTCTTTCGTTTTTTCTGATTGATTCTCAACCCTTTGTCTCGAAGTAAGTCTTCCATCTCTCGGCAAAGTTTATTTCCAGTTTCATCGCATGCTGAGCTCAACACAAGATCATCGGCAACCCGAGTGAATTCGCAGTTTTTGTTACCTGCTTTCGAGCTCATCGTTTGATCCAAGCTCCAAAGGTAGATATTTAGCGCATCGTTGCTAACTGGCGAACCTTGCGGAATCCTGCCCCGCACGATGCAGAGCATTGTCAGCAGTTTGGTGGTATCTTGCCTGAATCCACGTTTTCGAAGTTCGCGGCAGAACAGTTCGCCATCAATTGATGGAAAACAATCTTTCGCATCTCGTGTCCAGACATTGCGATTCTTGGAAACATGTCGTCGCGCGCTAGTAAAAGGCGACCGCCGTTTGACGCTACCATGGGCTTTGGGATGCGCTGATTTCTCTTGGTGCATCCACCGATGTATTTTTTTCAGCAACCTCTTCATGTGAGGCTTGGGCGCGTCAATTATTCGAACTTTCTTGCCACACTGCTGTTCTCTTGTTGGCAAAAAATGCTTGTCGATATTGCGAGCGTACTTCCAAGCCTCAGATTCGGTGAGCCCCATCCCTTTGGCGATGTCAGCGGGACTTATTTTCCTTGGAATCATTTTCGTGCTCCATGCTCGTTAGTTTCTCCTTAATTTCAGCTTCCAGCTCAATAAGTCTGCTCACGTTTTTCGAAAGATCATTTACGAGAGAATTTGACGAGACAATTTCTGTTTCGTGTTCAATACTCATCAAAATCAGCGCCTCGGATGGTAATCCAAGGCCCTCTGCTATCTTTCTCAACACTGCAAGTGATGGCTGTCGCTCACCGTTTTCGACCAAACTCAAAAACGGATTGCTGACACCAGCAACTTTAGCCAAGGCACTGACTTTCAGTGCCTTAGCTTGTCGCAATATTTTTATAGTCTTCCCGATACTCTTCACTTAGGAAAACTCCTAGATAACAGTTTAAAAGACAAATGGCCCCTAACCATCGTTGACATCAAGGTGCAAAAATATTTTCCAGTTCGGCTTCGAATAGTGACAACAAAAGTTGTATTTTCTCAGCTACCCAGAACGCATCTTCCGCTTTGCATCTTTGAGAATACTCACCGAATTTCTCGATGGATTCTGCCAGTTGCATTGCGTCACCTATTTCGCTCCTGCCAAATAAGCCCTGTCCTTGAGCATCGCTCAATTTCTTACGAATCCCAACCACACGATCAACGATCGCACGGAGTTCATCGCGAACTCGTTTAGCACCATCTTCGAAATCATCACAGTTCATGTGATCCTCCATTAAGGGTCAAAAGAGTAAGCAGATGCGGTCTGCATTCTCTTTGGAGCGTTAGGTCAACGAACAACACGATGTTGCACGTCTCCAACTGATGCGGGAAACACCCGCACGATGACCGCGTTGCGGCCCACCCGATCAGGCGCAAGGCCCTCGCGGGTTCCAGCCCCCAGCAAACCAGGAGTGGTGGTAATGGAGATTCCGAAATTGGCTGTTTGGTTTTCAAAGATCAACGCCGGACTATGCCCGACAAGTCAATAATAGCGATGTCCACCAAAAAGGGAACAGCATTAGTTAATTTTTTTACCACTATGGTTATTACTTGTTTTGACTAGGTTTTTTATTGGTATCGAGGCTGAACCTTACTAAATGAACATGGTTGACATTTTGTTAAGGAGTGCTATTTTAGTAAGGAATGAAGACACTTACTGAAAAGCAAGCCGCCAACCTAATCGCCGAGATTCTCGCAAGTCTGCTTGAATGTCCTCGGGAGAAAATCCATTTAGTCCATGTAAGTGAATCCCAAAATGTCGACTTCGCGATTTCATCTCCCAAACACAAGTTCGTTGGCGAATACAAAACAAGCGCGACTACCGCTTCAATCACATCGGCCGTGATTGACTTGTCGCGGTTTGTTAAAGGCGACTCAAAAACGACCCCTCTAATAATTGTTCCATTTATGGGGGAAGTCGGTCGCCGCATCTGCGATGAATCACAAATGTCCTGGCTTGACCTCTCAGGCAACGCGAAAATTGTTGCATCGGATTTAAGAATCTGGATCCAAGGCCAGCCAAACAAGTTTACCAAACGAGGACGGCCACCAAATGCATTTGCCCCAAAGAGTTCCAGGATTGCACGACAGCTGTTAGCCTTGCCGAGAGTTTTTCAATCACAGGCAGAAATTGCTCGTCGAACAGGGCTTGGCGACGGATACGTTAGCCGGATCATTGGCCGACTTCGCAATCAAGATCTAATAGAACAAAACATAGATGGGACTGTCCGTCCTTCCAATCCGGATGTCTTGCTGGATGCGTGGCGCGCAGTCTACGATTTCAATCGAAGTCGGACCTTGAAAGGTCATGTCTCCGCTCGAACTGGAGACGAACTTCAAGAGAAATTGGCGGACAAACTTAGGCGAATGAATGTTGAATATGCCGTGACTGGACTTGGAGCTGCTTGGCTCTACACACAGTTTGCCGCATTTCGCCTTTCTACCGTTTACTTGAGTTCAATGCCTTCAAACTCGTTGCTGAATGAAATTGAATTTTCGGATGAACCGAGAGGCGCAAACCTGTGGATCGTCGTCCCCGACGACAATGGTGTTTTTAGCGAAAGTCAGGATTTGTTCGATATCCAGTGCGTTAGCCCTCTACAAACCTATCTGGATTTGAAATCCCACCCAGAAAGAGCGAAAGAGGCAGCTAACGAATTAAGAACATCCAAGCTTCACTGGAATGTCAATGCAACATAAGCCCGCGCATGCCACCGAATACTCGCCCGCAGCTTTTGAGCTTGTGAAGCGGACAAGTCTATATATCGCAACCAAACTCGGAGACTTGAACGACGACATCGTGATCGTTGGTGGTCTCGTTCCGAGCCTCATCATCCCACAAGAAGGTCCGATGCAAGCGACGACTTCTCACATCGGAACAATGGATGTCGATCTCGGGCTAACTGTTGCTATTCTCGATGACAAGCGATACACAGAACTTTCGGAACGACTCAAATCAGCCGGATTTGAGCCTGACCAAAACGAAAGTGGCAAAAGGACCAATCAACGTTGGAGTATTGAGGAAACCGGACAAAAGGTCACCGTTGACTTTCTAATTCCGCCCACACAGGACGAAGACAAAGGTGGAAGGCTCCGAAATATAGAAAGTGACTTTGCAGCAATCATAGTTCCTGGGCTGAAGCTCGCTTTTATGGACCGGCGTGAGGTTAAGCTCGAAGGCACGACCATACGAAACGAATCAGCAAGCCGAGATCTGTGGGTTTGTGAGGCGGGAGCGTTCACCGTTCTAAAGGCACTTGCCTTCCGTGGTCGGGGTGAAAACAAGGATGCTTACGATTTGATTTACGTCTTACAGAATTACGGCAAGGGCATAACGAGTGTATTCGAACGCCTTAAGCCATTACTTGGGGAAGATCCGACTCAATCGGCGTTGAAGATACTTGAGGAGGACTTCACGAGTATCGACTCCGTCGGCACGAAGCGAGTGGCTGAGTTTCTTGGTGACCCAGAAAATGAAGACATTCGAGCAGACGCTTCTGGATTGGTTAGCGGCCTACTAAAGTTGGCAAAGGAATGAGCCTTCGATTGAGCCGCCCGCTACAGTTTTTGGTCGATGTCGTAAGCGGTGAAGGTTGGCTATCTTCTAAGCGAAACGTTTCAAATACTACTTCGGTCCGACACACCGAAGTAGACTTGCCATTCGATGCCGATCTTAAACTTGCCTCCTTGCCGAATCAAACGTTTACTTTGATCGCCTCAGTCGGCGAAACCCTCTCAGCGCGAACATGCTTGATTTTCGCTGCAGCTATATTTTGCAGCTGTGGACATCAAGAGTAACGAACTCCAGCAATTCTTCATCGGACAATTCCGTCAACAGTACCTCGCCTTCCTGCTTCTGCCCAAGGATTTCGTCGGTCATCTTTTGCTTCGCGTTGAGCATTTCGTCGATCCGTTCTTCGAGCGTGCCACGGCACACGAATTTGTGAACCAGTACGTTTCGTTTTTGGCCAATCCGAAACGCGCGATCGGTCGCTTGATTTTCGACAGCCGGATTCCACCAGCGATCAAAGTGAATCACGTGAGAGGCGGCCGTCAAATTCAAACCAGTACCGCCTGCTTTCAGTGAGATCACAAAAAACGGAATCGACTCGTCTTCCTGAAACTGTTTGACAAGTTGTTTGCGCTGCTTCACCGGCGTCTTGCCGTGCAGCGTTAGACCAGAGCCGCCAAAAACGGTAGCAAGATATTCTCTAAGTGGATCGCACATCGACTGGAACTGAGTAAACACAAGCGCCTTTTCTTGCCGCTGGCCAATCGGTTCGCAGATTCGCATCAACTCTTGAAACTTGCCGCTATCCTTGGCAGCGAAGTCATCCGATCCCATTCCTTGTGCTGGGTGGTTACAGATTTGTTTTAATCGCATCATCGCCGAAAGCACAATACCACGTCGCTGAATACCGCTCTTGGTTGCCGACGATTCTTTGTTTCTCTCAAGTTGCATTTCCAATTCCTCGACCACTTGCTTGTAGAGTACCGCTTGCCGTCGAGACAAACCGCAGTCAACACGCATCTCGGTTTTAGCTGGTAGATCAGGAGCTATCGCCGGGTCGGTTTTCATCCGCCGTAAGATGTAGGGCTGCACCAGTCGACGCAGCGCCGCATAGGGTTGCTGTGAATGCACGTCCGACTTCGTTTGGAAACGTTTTAGAAACTGTTTGAACTGCTTGGATGTTCCCAACAATCCGGGGCAACAAAAGTCAAACAGCGACCAAAGATCGCCAAGCTGATTTTCGACGGGAGTTCCTGTCAGCACAATTCGGCAAACAGAATTTAGCTTCTTGATCGCGCGAGTTTGCGCCGAACCGCCATTTTTGATTGCCTGTGCCTCATCCAGAATCAACAGATTCCAATCGAACTCGGCCATCCACTGAGATTTCCTCGCCAGTGAATAAGAGGTTATGACCGCGTCGATACCTTTCAAATTCTCAATTGGGTTCGCCGCCAGATTCTCCAACTCCCGGGAATTTGCTTCGCTACGATGGGCAACGAACATATTTAGTTGTGGAGCGAAACGAGCCATTTCTTGCTTCCAGTTGCCAATCAGCGAAGCCGGTACGATCAGCAAGCTGGGCCCCAACGCAGTTTTACTTGACGTTGATTTATTGTTTCTCGTGGACACGGCCGCTTGTTTGAGCTGCAACAGCAAGTCAATGATCTGAATCGTCTTGCCGAGCCCCATGTCATCTGCCAGACATGCACCGAGTTTTAGCTGGACCATCAGCCACAGCCAGCGAACACCAACCTGTTGGTAAGGTCGCAGATCTGCATTCAATCCTTTGCCCGGCTGGCAGTTAATTGAATTGCCGGGATCGCGCAGCGCCTGAAGTGTCTCTTCCAGCCAATCTCCTGCGACAACCCGAGTCCACTCGATGTCTGTCTGTTCATCGTCGTCGGCCAAAGAAGCGCCTGCCAACATTCGCATCCCGCGCAAAAAGTCGATGCCACCAGCGTGTTCTTGTTCTAGTTGTTCCCATTGCTGGAGCACTTCGGTTAGCCGTTGCCGATCGACTTCGATCCACTTGCCTCGCAACAGCAGCAAGCCATCGTCTGCGGCAAGCAATTGTTGTTGCTCTTGTTCGGTCAAACTTTCGCCCCCGAGAACCAATTCAACCGAAAAGTCCAGCAAGGAATCCGCGCCGACGCTACTCGGTTTGTTATTTCCCAATTGGATCTGAACCTCCGCGCGCGACGAACTGCGGGCTCGCCACCAGTTGGGCACTCGCACCACCAAACCAGCGCGCTCCATGACAGGAACATCATTAAGAAATTGATGTGCTTGCGAAATCGACAATGCCTGCGCTCGAAAAAGAGCGCGAGAATCGAGCCAAGACCGAATCAGCTCACTCGACTGTGACGCTTGACTGACCGGCTTGAGCAATTCGGCCAGCTTCGCCTGATTTTTATCGCCTGCAAACTGCTGCAGCGCATCGGCCAGAGGCAGGTGCTTGACGGTTGCTTTTTTGGAAATGCGATTCGTATAAGTTGCCAAAAATGCGAACGGCTTTGATTCATCTTTCTTGTTTTCGGCCAGATGAAAAGTGACTCGCCCAAGGGGCTGTAAATCGGGATTGATCGTCTGCAACAACTGGTCCAAGCTGTCAGGATTTGCCATCACGCGCTGGTGTAGGTTGTGCAGTAGTTCCAGCCAAAGTTGAACCAACACTTCGGCTGTTAGGTATTCAAGGCCACGCATCGATGGTGCTTGTGAAACAATGACCGCCAACTCCAGGGCGTCCGGGGGAGGCGCAAGCTGACGCAATTTTTCACGAGAGATTTTTTTGCAAAACTTTTCACGCCCGGCTTCATCGAGACAGCTAAGAGTGTTCCCAAGTCGCTGGGACAATTCCTTCCAGTAAGTGAACTCAGCCGGCCAAACCGATGGCAGTGCTGTTTTTGCCAACTTGAATAAGCCATTGCTGGAGGAAATCTGAAATTCACGAATCAGTTCGGATTGTAGATCGGCGCTTTTCTTAGATGATTCTTGGTGAACCCCCCCTCCATTGGCATTGTGCATGTAGATCCGGCCCTGCGGTGAAAGGCTCAGGCGTATCGCCTTTGATTCTGGCAGGGCGGATGGTTTGGCGGCGTTTTCTGGCATCGAAGTCGCAGGCGTGATTGAAGAAATTGAGTTTGGCAAAAAGGCCACATGTTATATACTATCGCCCGTTGAAAGTACCCACAGAGAAGGCCGAATGCGATACGATTCCTACTGGGCGCCCTACGTTCCCGTAGGTCAAAGAAAGGCTATGGCTCATAGACTTGCTACTGAGCTTGCCAAAAAACAGAACCGAAAGAGTCAGCCAATCCAACTAAAAGGTCGCCAGATCGCCAAGTCGTTTTGGGGCAAGGCTTGGTGTGACCATGTGGAATCGCTCAGCGATTATTCTAACCGGTTGCCACGAGGCCGAACCTACGTTCGCAATGGGTCCGTTGCTGATTTGGTGATCACGCCGGGCAAGGTAGAGGCGATCGTTGCCGGTTCCTCGCCCTATCGAATCATAATCTCGATTAAAAAGCTCAACAAAAAGACCTGGACTGCCATCAAGCGTGATTGCTCGTCGTCAATCGACTCTTTGCTTGATTTGTTAGGCGGGCGTATATCAGATGCGGTAATGCACCGGCTTACAGATAAGAAGTCAGGTTGTTTCCCTTCAGCCGCTCAGATCGAAATGGATTGTGATTGCCCAGATTGGTCTATTTGTTGTAAGCATCTTGCGGCAGTGATGTACGCGATTGGCAGCAAATTGGATGACGAACCAGAGTTGCTGTTCCTGTTGCGAGGAGTCAATCAGGAAGATCTGATCGGCCAAGCGGTCTCAAAAGAGAATCTTGCCCAGGAATTGTCAGCTGGTTCGAGCGACTTGGACGGCGAAGATCTTGGTGCGATGTTTGGAATCGAGTTTGACTCGACCCCTTCCGCTAAGGTTTCCGCAAAGCGCACCAAGGCCAAGCTCGCTTCCAAAGGAAAACGTGCTCGCAAGAAAACGGCCAAAGGAAAAGCGCGGGCGAAAAAGAAGACGCCAGTAAAAAAGACGCCGGCGAAAAAAACAGTTAAGAAGAAGGCTGTGAAGAAGAAGGTAGCTAAAAAGTCGACTAAGAAAAAGAACACCGTGAAAACAGCGGCTGCCAAGAAGAAAGCGGTGAAAAAGGCGACGAATAAAAAGAAAGCTGCCGTCAAAAAGAAAACGAGTGCCAAGAGAAAATCTGCACTCGCAACAAAAAAGAAAGCTCACCTCAAGAAAAAGGTAGCCAAGAAAAAAAAGTGAATTGGCGAGAGCTGTCTAAGGATTTGTGGTTTTGGTGTCACCTGAAATGGATCAACGAGGAATTCAGTCAAACTGTTCTTCTTTCGCCCATTCGAACAAATTGTTTTTCACGATTGCCGTCGGCAGAAACTCTTGCTCAAGTCTTCCACGTGGCTCGTCTAAAAGTCGCTGATACAAAACCCTCTCAGAATCATTCAATCCCGGTGGACATTTTGTTCCGGCGACAACCGGTTCAACAACAGCCATGTCGTGGTGCGCATCAAAAACTTCAGAGGACATCAACAGCGGTGTCAATTTTGGAATGTTTTCACGGGCTTTGCCAAGAAATTGAAGTCCCCAAGTGTCAATGTCACCCCAGTACGCAACCGATTTTGATGCAACGTTTGCCTTCTCAGTCCATTCAAGATCAAATCCCGCACCAAGAACGGCGATCGTGTTCTTCAGCGTCGGCAGTTGATGTTGGCAGCTTTCGTTTTCCACGATCAAGATCCGCTGTCCTGGAAAAGATACTTTTGCCAATTCAGCGCTGGCCACTCGTTGTTTTGAGAAAGGAAGCAGACTGCCATCGAGATCGAGCACCAGCAACCAATGACTGCTCTCAACAAACGCGCCGAGGAATGCTTCCAGTCCGATGTTGCTGACTTCGTTGTCGAAACGAACATCCAGCAGGGAGGTAACCAGACGCGCATTGCGTTCGAAGAACTTCGTATCAATGCCTGCCAGCGACATCGTGCGCAGCGGTTGTCCGTTGGCAATACCCGGATGAAGCACCATGGCCAGACGAGCGGCTTGGCAAGTCTCTGCCACTGATTTGTCCCGCCAAAGTGATCGACGCCGAATCAGAACAGAATGAAATGATGGATCACAGCCTTCAACAAGCTCCGATAGAGAATCAAATTCTTCACTTACCGAGCGATCGGCGGACGCTGCGATCCACTCAGTGGGACGATTGATGATCCACCGCGTCGGCAGTTTGACTGGATCTGCGGTTACCCGATATTGAATGGATTCCCAAACGACTTCACCGATTCCAACCGAACGCCACAGTTCGACATGCCGTTTGACCGCATCGAGATCGTTTTGCATTTCTCTCGGTTTGGGTTTGCCGATCGACAGAATCACCGGCCATGATTCGTCAGGGTGAAGCAATCGTGATTCGCGCGTGTTGGTACTTTCCCATTGCCTTCTGAGCCGTGCTTTGAGTTGGGATGGAGATTTCATCGCAGCCGCGCGAGTCCTTCCAGTTTCTCCCACGAGATCGAAGCGAGACTGGACTGCTTATGCGGGCGTTGGACGCAGATCACACGACGCGTGTGCTGTTTGAGCAAGCTGATTTCTTTGTTGGGCGTCACGAAAATCGGATGCAAACCGAAAATACGCAAGGCCTCAACAATGCGTGTCGCAGCGGACCGCGAACTTTTTGAGAACGCTTCATCTAACACAACCGTGCCGTATAAAGGACGCTTCACTCCAGTGGGACACAGGGCATAACTCAGCGAAGCGGTCAAAATGTGACTGGCCATCAACTCCTTTTCGCCGCCGCTGCCGCTTTGAGAGCCGCTGCGTCGCGGTGATGGATTGCCCGTTTTGCGATCGACTTCGACCACGTAGAACTCAAGCCGGTATCGCGGATCGAGCAACGCGCGCGAGCCCTTTTGTTTTCGGTTTTCGCCCGCGTCACGAAGAATGGTGACCAAGTCACGAAGTGCCTTGTAGTGGCTTTCGCCTTCGTCGTCTTTCAATGCCGCAGAACGTAGTTGCCGTTGGGCGGTTTCCAGTGTGCGCAATCGTTCGTGCTTGATACGCTGCGGAAGCAGTTGCAGGTATCGCCCAGAGCGAAAGTCAACTTTCAGCAACGTCTGATTCAACTCGTCAATGCGGTGCTCGATCAAGTCAACCTCTTCTCGAACGCCGGCCAGCAATTGCGTGACGCCTTGGTCGGATGATTCGTTAAGGTACTTGAGGAACCGCTTCAGTTTTTTGGGAAGAGCTTCGGTCTTCAACACACCAAGCCGCTCAATATAGTCACCTACATCGGGTAAGTCTTCACCTGCTTCGGCCAGCGCACCGGTATCGACTTGCTTGGCTTTGCCCATGAATTTAATTAACTGCTTTTCGTGATCCGATACTCGCGCTGTTTGCGTTTTCAATTGTTCCGCAAGTTTCGCGGCCGCCGCACGTTCTTGCTTGACCATTTGATTCACAGAAGTATCAGCTGAAATCGGCAGTTTTGATTCGGCAAGCGACGTTTCATCCTCATCTAATCCTTTGCCAATTCGCTCATCGGCGTTGCTCAGTTCTTCTCGCGCCGATTCGGCCTTGTGGTCAAGAACCGCGATCTCTTTGTCCAGATGTTTGGTTGTCGCCTGTAAGGATTCAAATTCTTTATTGGCTGCGTCGAAGTCAATTTTAGCGCGACTTGTGTTCGAATTAGGATCCAACAAAGAATCACGACGAGTCTCGTGGGTCGTCAATTCTGATTGAGCTCCGATTAGGTCAATGGTCGCAAACTCGGTTTCTGCCAAACGGTCAATCAGAGTCAATTGTTGTTCAAAGAGTTTTTGGTTGGCAAGGTTTTCCTGATACGTCTCCCGTAATTTTTCGGACGCCTTGGTAAGTTCGCGCAGCTGCCGTGTGAGAGCGTCAAGCTGGTCCTTGTTGTCGAAGCCGGTCATCCAACCATCATTCAGCCGACGTTGATCCTGTTTTTCAAACTTGCCGCGGCGCCCTGACATTGTGCCTTCGATCGTCATGCCGTGTTCGACCGAACGAAGCGCATCAGCAGAAGCGACGCAGTGCCGATCACGCTGAGCCAATAAATCCCGCGCTGTATCGTTGAGAGGATGGTCTTTGAAATTCAGTTTTTGCGTAAATCCATCGTCGAAAAAGTTACGAGGCTTGGTTGATTTCGACGCCGATTGAAGACGCACATGCAAACGGTTGTCGCGCTGATTGATCCAGCGAAGAGCCGGATCCAAATGCCGTTCAGGAACGAGAATCCGCAGACGTTCTGAACCCATTGCTCGTTCAATCGCACCACGCCACGCTGACTCGCTGGATTTGACTTCGATAAGTTCAGCAAGAAATGGCAGATCGCTTTCGTCGAGCGCGAGTTCCTTTGCCAGATCGAGCCGGAATTCGTGAAAGCGCGGTGGAATGTTGGAGCCCGGTCGCTGGCGGACTTTTTCCAATTGCTGCGAAATGTCTGCCGCGTTTTTCTCCGCTGCACGTAAGGCCGAGTTAGCAGTGAGTGTTTCATCTTCGGCAGTTTCCTGTTGAGCTTGAACTTCGGGTCGCTTTTGAGCAAGTGACGCATGGTTCTGTCGAAGTGCGTCTTTGGTAAGCGCTTCATCAAGGCGCAACGCCCGAATGGCTTGCAGGTATTGCTGCGAATTTTTCGTGCGCTCTATAACTCGATCCTTCAGTAGCTGAATCGCCTTTTCAAGATCGCCGATCGCGTCGCCCCCGAGAGCCATGTATTTCTGATAGAGTGTATCGACTTGAGTTTTCTGAGCTTCAGCTTTTCGTTGTGATTCTTCCAGCTGCGAAGATTTTGTCCGTTTCTGGTCTTCGATGTTCGCCAGTGATTGCTGCCAGAGTTCTTTGCTTTTTATTGCAAACCAGATCGGAAGAATCCGATGGATGGTCTGCAGCGTTTTCGTTTTCGCGCGAGCTTTTTCTAGTTTGCGGTGCTCTGCCGCCACCGGTTCTAACGCCTGCTGTTGGCGGCGGGCGTTTTCAAGTTCCGCATGGATTCCGGCAAGGTTGTCAAACTCGGCCGCCACTTCTAACGCTCGGTCAAATGCCGACCGATCGTCCAGCACCAGTTCCCGAAAAATCTCGTCGATGCTGTTAAGTTGTTTCAAACCTGCGGCTCGGTTGAGTAGCGTGAACGCATTTTCACCGACGTCAAAAAACTTGCGTGTGTGGGCGAGAAAAGCCTTCTTGCTATCGGCGAACACTCGCAGTCCCGGTGTCTCTTTGCCCAATCGCACCAACTCACGGGCCCCACCATTTCGCAGCAACCGCAACCATCCTTCAAAGCTCTGGCCGTCAGCCTGCGAAAAGATCCAACGGCGTTTGAGGTCTTTGAGCGCAGTCCCGTTGCCGTCGATCCACATCAGTCCGGCAAGGTGCAAGGTTTCTTCACCTGCTGTATAAGTCGCACAGATGCCAGTGACCGTTTTACCAGACCGTGAGACATCATCGCCGCCGTCGGATCCGTCACCACCGAGCACTCCGCGCACATACGAAATCAACGTCCGATCGCTTTCGTGGCCGCCGGTCGAAGCAAGGTTATAGCGCGGATTGCTCACCAGCAGCGTCATCAGGGCATCGACCAGCGTCGTTTTGCCGCTTCCGGTGGGGCCTATGATTGCCGTTCCCATCGCGTCAAATTCAGCAACATGGTAACCAGAAAACGGACCCCAGTTATAAACTTCCAGTTTGGACAGTAGCCAAGTTGAAGTGTCGATCGAGGGCACCGTCGAAGTGTTTACCATTTCAGTTAAAAAATCCATCAGGAAATTCCTACGGTTCGATTCTTGGTGTCTCAGAGTGAGCGTAGGCTATCGACTCAAGCCCGAAATCGTTCTTATCGCGATAGCTTTCCACGAAGGCTTTGGCCACAGCTTTGTAGTCGACTTTCTCAGGCTTGACGCGATGCTTGTACTTGGTTTTTTCATCGACTGTTTCTCCAGCTAATTGCAGGATCCAAGTTTCAATGCTCCATGTAGGCAACCAAAATGCGATTCGCTCATCCTGTTTTCGATCGCCCATGCCATGATTCTTCATCGCATCAATTAGCTGCTTTTCTCGTTTGGCAATGGTTAATTCATCCACTTCGGTTCCCACTAATACCGCTATTCCACTTTGGAAATTATTTGATCTCAGTATTTTGACCTCAATTGCGCATTGATTGTCTGCCCACTGCTTTCCAGAACCCTCTCCTTTGGGCGCTCGTTTTACGCGAAATTTCCTCCTGTCATAACCCAACAAAATCAAGCACTCGCGAATAAACCGGTCAAGCATTTGATCTTCAGCCACTATTGTTATGCTTGTTCCTTTTTTCTTGTTAGCCATGGCTACTCCCAACCGCGAGCTACGATTTCGGATGGTTTTAGAGCATCGCTTTCCTTCCATTCAAAACGCTTCGTTCTAACTGGACCTCTATCGTCCCGATAGAACTGCACGCCATGGTCGCCAGCGAGGTAGTCGATGAGTTCTGGATTGTGGGAAATGATCCAAAGCTGACTGTTGTTGTCTTCAACCGAATCCCTAGCGTTTATTAGCCAAGGTTGAATTTCCCTCAATGCCACAAAATTATCAGGTTCGTCAATGCCGACAGTTTGGTTTTCGTTAAGCATCGCGTGTTCGATAGCGTAAAGTGCAACCAGTTGACGTTGCCCATCTGATAATTCATCCAGAGGCAGCCAAAACCCTTGGCCATTGTCCGTGAACTCGAACTGAAAAGTTAACGATCTCGATTTCTGCCCCGTTTTCTCGTGCTTGAAATTTTTCATTCCTACGAGCACATCTTTTAAAGAATCGCGAATGGCCGACATTGCATCTAGGTCTTCCTGAAACAGATGGCGAAGCCAAGGTGACAATTCACGAAGTTCGTAGTCCGGTGTTTCTATCTCCGAGTCACTCTCTGCCAACATCCTGAGAGGGTTAGGCTTAAACGGGAAAGTGGAGGCAAGTCGTTCGCGGAACCATGTCAGTTTCTGGTTCTCCGAACGTTCAGGAACAGTTGCGATAAATGACTTATTCCAATCCCAGCTTAACTTCGGTCCTGCCGTACCATCATCGCGAAAGAGGTTTGCATCACTTCCGTCATAACGGTACAGCGGAATGGAATCGCAGGTAAGCTCTTCGAACAAAATGCGGTTTTTGTCACCTTTTTCTTCATGTTCAATCTGTAGTTCGTACATGAATCGCCCACGGGTACTTTCGATCCCCAATTCAAACTTCTGAGTTCTACGCGGGTCCC
>CALDEW010000488.1 GCA_937942355.1 uncultured Pirellulaceae bacterium
CGACGGCACTTATAAAGGAGTGGACTGCTTTCGCAACGAGTTGTTTACAAATTTCAAATACACACCGCTGAAGGGTTTCGACTACAACGGCGGGGACGGCACCGTTTCACGGCGCGATTCAACCAAAGTGATTCGGGCCAACGGTAAGTACTATGTTTGGTACACACACCGTCAAACGCCGACGCCACCCAACTACGATGGCGGCGCCAACGAAACCATCCCTTCGCGCGATTGGGATCTTGCTGAGATCTGGTACGCGACCAGCAACGATGGATTCACATGGGAAGAACAAGGCGTCGCCGTCAGCCGGATGGAGAAACCGCATGCGGGCTGGCGATCAGTTTCGACGCCGGATATTTTGTTTTGGAAGGGCAAATATTACTTGTACTACCAAGCCTATCTAAACATGCCCGGCAGCCGAACCTCTAACGCCACCAATGGCGACGACTGTCCTGTTTCGGTTTCCTGGGCAGACTCCCCCGATGGCCCGTGGACGCCATCCAATAAGATCGTCGTCCAAAACGGACCGCCGGGATCATGGGATCAGTATGTGATCCACGACCCTTATCCAATTGTCTTCAATGGAAAAATCTATTTGTATTACAAAGGCGAAATGGGAGGCACTCCGCCGGTACGCGCACAGGGACTGGCCATCGCCGAAGCCCCAATGGGCCCCTTCAAAAAACATCCGCTCAACCCCGTGATCAACTCGGGACACGAAACGTCTCTGTTTCCCTTCAAAACAGGATTGGCCGCACTGGTCAGCCGACATGGCCTTGAACACAACACGATTCAGTATTCACCTGATGGCGTTAATTTCGAAGTGGCGGCGATCACCGGGCTGATGCCAATCGCCCCGGGATCGTTTGTGCCCGATGCGTTTACCGACACCAAGGATGGACGCGGGATCACTTGGGGGCTCTGTCACTTCCGCAACATCAAACGCGCTGAAGGAAAAAGCCACAGCATGCTGGCGCGGTTCGACTGCGATCTAAGCCTTGACGTTCATGATTTAGAGATGAAAGAATCTGACATCTTCAACGACCCAGAAATCAACTTCAAATTCGGCCTCTCCGAAGCTCAACGAGAGCGGATCGAAAAGGCAAACTCGAAAGTCAAGTAACCTGCCGGTTGCAAGACGGCACACACTTTAGTCCCGAGGACGATACAAGAACTGCCGGTGGCTTACTCTACCGTCAGGTCATGTGCCGCCGGCTGAGCTGAAGCCGTTTTAAAGGTGACTGCTCGGTCGGCAAGGGTGATGGGACGTTCGGACTCGTCGGCGCCCGTCCGACACTCGACGTCTGGGTTCGGTCTGACACTGGTTGGGGCTGAACGAATGCTCTATAGTGAGCTCCAAGGCATTTTGAGCTAACCAAAGCAAATAATTCAACCGCGTCATCGGTCCATCATCAACAATCCTCACCCACAACTCGATACGGCGCTGCGAGTCGACACGCCGGAGAAAATTTCGTTCGTCTACCAAACGGTGGGACCTTTCCGGCGTCTGTTCGCTTACATGCTGGATCTATTTCTGGTTGGTTCTGTGTTGTTTGGACTGGGTATTTTGTTGAGCCTACTCTACGCGTTTGCCATCGCGCCGCTGCTGTATTATTTGGGATTGGGCAGTTTAACGGACGACGTTGGAATTTCTCTACTGGGTGTGGCGGGATTGATTGGCGCCGCCGCGTTTTGGTTTTACGGAGCTTTTCAAGAAACCTATCGTAACGGTCAGACTTGGGGCAAGTCGATCGCGAAAATCCAAGTCCTGTCGGTCGACGGTTGTGCCATCGACGGTGTGCAAGCGATGACGCGCAATCTGTTTCGATACTTGGACATCTTGCCCTTTGTGCCCGCAACGCTCCTCTACGTGTTCGAGATCGAGTTCACCGCGCCTTGGCTGCCGACCTGCTTGATTGGTCTGATTTGTATGGCCATTAGCCCGCGGTACCAACGCATCGGCGATCTAATCGCCGGCACCATGGTGGTTCTCGTTGAGAAAAAATGGGTACCCGACTTGGCTCAATTCGAAGATGCGCGCGTATCGCAATTGGCGGACTTGATCCCAGCTAACTTTCAAACAACACCATCGCTGGCCAACGCGCTTTCCACCTACGGCGACGCTCGGCCGCGTTTAACTCCTGAACATCGTGCCGAAATTGCGGCTAATTTAGCGGTGCCGCTGAAGGAGAAGTTTGGATTCCCTGCCGACACCGACGATGATCTGCTTCTGTGTGCACTCTATTACCGAACCTACGCCGAAGTTGAACAGCAACAGCCGCATGAAGAACAAGAACATGACGAGGATTGGCTGATGTTGAAAGAGAAGAAAAGTTCTTAGCAACGGTTCTTAGCAACGATCTTGAGAAAGATGAGCCGCAAAGCGCTTAGCCCAATGGGGCTTACTTCAGGTCCAGAGGACTCGGTTTGTCAGCGGCGAGGCAGATCTCGTTTGAGCAATTGCCTCGACAGGATCCTTCGAACTATTCTGTCGAAGACGAAACCACAGGTTTTAGATGCTGGTCAAAGAATTTGATCACGTCCACCATCAAATCCATCTTGCTAAAGGTCGCAATATGCCCGAAGCCGTCGACGACGACCAATTTGGACTCGACTTTTTGTTTCTCTAAAGCGGCATGAAAACGTTTGGCTGATTCGACGGGGACGACCATGTCCGTTTCGCCATGAAACGCAAATATGGGCGGATCATCGGGAGTAACGAAATGAGTAGGCGAAGCGTTTAAGTAAACCTCTGCATCCTCAGACCGAGTCGTTCCCAACCAATAAGCCAACGCCTTTGAATCCTCATCGATCCAACTGAAATCCGCAGGCGTGCCACCGACAGCCGCCGCTCGAATTTTGATCGAGCCATTTTTCTCGTTAGTGGTCGCCAGCATCGAAGCCAAATGGGCACCTGCCGAATAACCATAAACGCCAACGCGCTGGGGGTCGACGTTGTAGTCGCCGGCGTGGTCATGAAGCCAGTCCAATGCAACGCGGCAATCCTCAATCTGGGCTGGCCAAGGATACTTTGGAGCCAATCGATAGTTGATGGACATAACAACGTAACCAACCCGCGCCATTCGCCGCGCGTGCCGTAGCATCGAGATCTTAGATCCCGTTCTCCAGGCTCCACCGTGGATCATCACAATCGCAGGCATCAGCTGATCGTCTTTAGCATCGGGTTCAATATCGCCTTCACCGTCGAATTCATCATCCGCAACAGGCTGATAGATATCGCATTTCACCAGATACTTTTCACTCTTGTGATAGACAATCGCGCCGTGTTTCTCGATATCGAATCTGACTCGTTCAGGAGCAGCATTGGAAGTTTGCCCCAGCACGGCCGACGGTCCTACCAACGGCAAGCAGCAGAACGCCGCAATTAATACAAAGAATGAAGCACGGCCTGGAATCCCCCGCGACGTGAATCGGTAGCGGATATTGGGGAATGCGAAATAGATGTGACGCATTCCAAACTTACTCGACGGATCCATTGGATTCAATGTTTTCTCTTCAGGCAGCTTGCAACGATCGCGTGTGTTGTGCCCAAGCGATCCAATCGGTGATCTCGGCAAGATCAGGCTTTTTCCCCGAGCGAATTATCTTCAAGCCTTCCTTGGTTTCTGAGAAAGGACCCATCACTTGAAACAGGGACTGAGGCTGCATCGACGCAATCTCTTCCGGTTCGATCAAGTCACATGCCACTAATAGCTGCGCGTCATGGCCGCGGAGGTTGGGAATTCGGCAAACCAACCGAGCCTGATGTTGCCAACTGCGTACGACTTCAGCAGTCATGCGTTTGTAGTTCAGCTTGGTCGCCATAGATTCTGCTGTCTGTCTGAGAAAATCTGAGATCGTAAACACGCCGATTTTCTCAAACCGTTCAGCCGTTTTAGGTCCGATGGACGGTGCCGCTTCGATGTGGTCTTCCAGATCCAAATAGAATTTGAGTTTTGCCTTGCTACTGCTTTTAGCAGTCGTTCGGGTTGCCGCTGGCTTCGTTTCGCGGCTTTGATCCTGCGACTCAACGCTTCGATTCGACTCAGGAGCCAGCGCAGGCACCGATCGTCTGTACGTTTCTGGCGTCGGTATTTCCATCCGCGGCGTCCGTGCCGACATCGGTCGCTGGGCATCACGCGAACGCGCCGAAGAACGATCGGCGCGAATGATTTTATCAGCTCGATCGCGACTTCGATCTCCATTGTGATCTCTGTCGTGATTTCGACTGCGGCTTTCGGAGCGATCTTCATACTCCCTGCGCACACCATTGTGTTCGGTGAAACCGTCTCTTGGGGAAGACGCTCCGTTTTCTTCGTATCGGCGAAGCCTTGGACCGCGCGTCTGAGACTCCAGCGCCGTGCGGTCAAGTTCACGGCTGCGATCGCGATCGGAGGTTCTATCGAAACGGCGATTTTGCGAATCGCGTTGGGTCATCCGCCGATTGCGGCCCGCCCGACGATTACGCCAACGCTTGCGAGTTTTGCCGATCCCTTTGTGCCAGTCATTGATACGTTCCAGCGTGACCCGATAAGAACCATCAAAATCGTTTTCGTTCTCGTGCGCTTTGAGGTAACGCTGCACGCGTTCGAGCAAGAATTGAGGTGCCGATGTTTCGAGTTGATCCGGTTCGAAGATGCCGCAAGCCACCAAAACGTGGGCATCGTAGGGACGTAGCGCGGGCACGCACGAGAGCAACCAAATCTCCGATTGCATACTATCGACAACGGCGCGGGTGAGTCCGGCCTCGTGCCAGTTCGGTGGCAAGTCATCCAGATCTACGTCCAGAAGATCGGCGACCGAAACAATACCGCTGTCGTGGAACGTTCGTAGTTGCAGTGCATCGAAGATCGGAATCTCCGCCAAAGCAGAGTGATCCTCATACGTCACCGCATAAACCAGTCGGTCGCCAATCTGATTCGCTTTGATACTGGAAACGGCCGAAGACGGAGCCGGTTGATAGCGGTGCACCTCTGGTTCTGGCAAACGCGCCGTTGTGCTTTCTCTTAATTGGACCGTTGATTCGGCGATTGTGGGGACGCGCTGAATTGCTGGCGCAGTTGGTTTGACTCCATTGGCGGAGAAAGAACTGGCTGTCGAAAACGCAATCGTCGCTGGCGTTGGAACCGGCATGGCTGGGCCAAACGTCGGATTAATTACCGGTGAATGAGATTCTCCGCCCCTGCGCGATTCAATGTTGAAGAATTGGATCGTGGCAAAATTATTGGCACGGTCAATCAGGAAGCGATGCTGCGTCAGCATGACGACCTGATGGCCTCGCGCTGAAAATTCGCTCAGAACTTGCAGCGCCGTATCAATTCGGTCGCCATCAAATTCTTCAAACAGCTCGTCAATGATAAGTGGCGCTGAAATATTCTGCCCTGACAACATTTGATTCGCCGCCAGAATTAGGCTCAATTGAGTTTGTGCCCGCATCGTCGCATTGAGTGCCGACAAACGCAGCACGCGCTGCTGACGATCCTGAACTTGTATTTCTGTCTGATCACCGTTGCGCGCCAGCCACACACGCGACAATTCGCCGTGAGACAACCGAGTGAGTATCTGAGCAGCTTCGACCAAAAGGGCGTTGGGGGTCACTTGTGAAAATTTGGCGGCTTCGTCCAACCGCAAATTCAACGACTGAAGCGTCGCCATCGCCGTATTCATTTCTGCTTGGACTCGCGCCAGTTCACGCTCCGATTGGCTCGTATCGACGGAGGCCAAGGCAGCGCGTTCGTTACGTAGATTTGTGATTTGCGAACGCAGCTGTGTCATCTCCAAAGTATTCGGCGAGCGGTGTCGTTGAAGTTCGGAGCGCCGGTTCTCAAGCGCTAATAACTGATTGCGCTGCTGGGTTAAGTCAGGCGCCACCATCTGCGGGGCGGCCGCAGGGATGTTGATCGGACCGAGGAATCGTTCGCGCGCTCGGAGGTGACCTTCTTTGGCAGCATACCGCGAGTACTCTTGGTCCGCCCGCGAAAGCGCGTCTGCACCTGCCGAATCCAAACCGCGCAGCTGCTGGATGACCGCTAGTCGACGCTGGATCAAGCGGTTCACGTTCTGGGTGATCTCTTCGTAACAGCGACGCAAACGTTTTAGCTCCGCCGCCGCCGACCGATGACGAATTTGCTTGTATTGTTTCCCCAGTTCATCGCAGAGAACATACAGGTCGTCTCTCATGCCATCGCAAACTTCGTCCACGAAGCCCGCGGCCTGGTAGGAATCCGTCGGGCCGTGCGAATCGAGCCACTGGCCCGTTTGCAGGTGAGCGTTGTCAACGCGTTTCTCAAGGTTCAACAAAATCCGACGCGCATCGTGATAAGGATGATGCTCCGATTCCAACGTCATTTCATTCCACTGAATCATCTCATCTTTAAGGCCCACGCGCTGCTGTTGCACTTCGTTCTGCACGCTTCGCCAGCGGTTGAGCTGCGTGTCGATTTCGTCCAGTTGTTCGTACACCGCCGCACTTGCGTTCACCGTCGGAGCGGTGGGTGCAATGTAGGTTGGTTGGGCGGAGCTGATCTGAAGTTGGAGTTGTTCAATTTGCGAATTGAGCAACGTAAGTTCGTGGCTGCCCGACTGAGTGGTCAGCGCGACGATGCGGCGTTCGATGTCTGCAATTTGCTGGTCAAGTTGATTGGCGCGTACTGTAGAGGACGCACTAGCGCTGATCTGCGAATTGAGTTGCTGAGATTGAAGCTGCAAGGAAGCGATCGTTCGATTGACGCTTTCAATCTCTGACCGCAACGCATTAGCGGCTTGCATTTGCTGTTCGCTGACAGAAGTTTCACCGCTGTGTTCTGGGCCAATCGGAACACCCAAGCGTCGGCGAAGTGCCGTGGGTAAATTTTTATTTGGCGAGTTATTGAGATCTGACGTCCGCGTGTCGAAGGAAACGTTGAAAAAGCTGTTGAACAATTCAAGGTCCAGCGCACCGGTGATCGCTGTTTGTGGATCGGAAGTCCCATTGAGTGCCGAACCTGCCACAGTCGCCGGTTGCACGCCGAGCCGGTTGCCGCTGCGCAGATCACGGAGGAGCGCATACTGCTGATGGCCACTGTTGACCTCCAAACGCCCGTCAATAGACTCGCCAGAATTCAACGCAACACGGCGTCCCACGTTGTGCACATCGGTGCCCTCGCCGAACAAAATGCCGCTGATAAAGTCGGCCAGTCGTGTCTTGCCGGTCCCTTTTTCTCCGTAGACCAGATTCATCGAGGGGCTGATCTGCAGCAATCGAATGTTGGTTAGCTTGCGATAGCCATCGATGGTGATTCCCGTCAGCTTCATTGCTTAACTCCAAGGTTGAACACGGTTACGTGCTTGGAAAGACCGAACATCCTGTCGGCCGGATTATATAGTGTGATTCAAGGCTTGTTTTCTGAGCCCGGCTTGGCGTTTGGTGCCAAAATTCACGTACAGTCAGCACGCAGATGCCGGGCCACAGAAAATTAATTTAATCCAACGCCATTTAACTACCTAGGCCACTTCGCTTACGCAACCGACTTCCATAGATTGTGCTAGCGTAATTGGGGCGCTGACGTCGGAGGCGAGTTCAATCACCGTAGATTGTCGATCGTTTATAGCCCTACGACCACGCTAAGTGCGGGGTTGCGTTTCGGTTTGCCGTTAACTAACTTCACTGACTGGCGATATATTCCTTGGTGTATTAATCCAGCAGATCCATGCCCACATGAGCATCCTCTCCAGCGACGCAGATCTTGAGGAAGATCCATTCAACGAAAAGCCGTCGCTGATATGGCGTCTGATTTCTGGCACGTTCAAGTTGGTCGCACTGTTGCTACTGCTTTTGATAGCAGCGCTTTGTTTTGTCTACTACACATCGCAACAACAGCCCGAATTCTACAAAGCGGCGATGAAGCAAGAAGAGGCTGAGGATCGCGCGATGGGTTCGAAGATGGAAACGACCGCCCTGGAGATCTACAACTCGGCGCTGTTTCCGACAACGTGGGAGGGCACGGTGTCGGAAATGGAGATCAACGGTTGGCTGGCTTCTGAGCTGCCCGCCAAATTTCCGGAGATGCTACCGGAGAACATCAAGGATCCGCGTGTCTCGCTGGATGCCAATGAACTGACGATCGCCTGTCGCTGCCGCTATAAAGATCTGCAAGGCATTTTGGTCGGCAAGTTCGATGTATTCTGCACGGAACAACCGAATCAGGTCGCAGTTCGAATCGGGAGCATTCGACTGGGAGTCTTGCCGTTTCCCGTGACTCAGTTCGCCGACGTGATTACTGACCTTTTGCGTAAATCCGGATACGAATCAAGCTGGTCAACCCAAGACGGCGATCCGCTGTTGCTGGTAACCGTGCCCGATGATCATTTGGTCATCCACGAGTCTTACCGCATCGTGGCAAAGTCGTTTGACATCAAAGACAAAGCAATCTCGATCATCGGCGAAACGGTTGAAATCGAAGCCATCGAACGCGATCAACGGTCTGCAAGAGACTACCCTTGAAAGGTCGCTCTTGCGGTAGTGGATGAGGCCACGAGTCCAGCAGTTCCATTAAACGCAAAGGACTCGTCAGATTCATCCACTACATGAACCCGGATTCTTGCTCCGCACATTGCACCAATGAACTCAATACTTGAAGTGGCGGATATGCTCGCCGCCCTGTTCGATGGTCGTCATCGCTTCGATCCCCAGCTCCAAATGCAAGTCCACCCATTTCGAGGTGACCTCCGCATCGGAAGCCTCCGTCTTAACGCCTTCAGGAGTCGTCGGCACGTCGGACACCAGTAATAGGGCTCCGCGCGCGATCGAATTGTAGTGGCCCACGATAAACAGCGTCGCAGTTTCCATGTCGATGCCGATGCAAGTCAACCGTGCTAACTTCGCGCGGAATTCGTCGTCGTGTTCCCACAAACGTCGGTTGGTCGTGTAGATCACGCCTGTCCGATATTCCAGTCCGCGTTTCACCAAACGGTCGGAGACAAATTTGTGAAGCTTAAACGACGGAAGCGCGGGAACTTCCGGCAGCATGTAATCCATGCTGGTTCCTTCCCCCCGGACAGCCGCGATCGGCAGAATAAAATTACCGATCTCGGTTGAATCTTTCAGTCCACCGCACTTTCCCAAGAACAACACGCCTTCGGGACAAATGGCAGTCAGCAGATCCATGATCGTCGCCGCGTTTGCAGAACCGATTCCAAAATTGACGATCGTCAGACCATCGCCGTTACTGGCGGCTTGCATCGGACGGCTCTCGCCGTAGATTTCGCAATCGAACATTTTTGCAAACTGGTCAACGTAGTAGTTGAAATTGGTCAGCAAAATGTACCTACCAAATTTCTCGATTGGCATCCCGGTATAACGCGGCAGCCAACTGCGAGCGATTTCGGCGCGGTCGATTTCAGGTTTTGTCATGGTTTGCTCAGCAACTGAATCGGAATATTTCCTTCTAAGAAAATTCTGATCAATTACCACAGAACTACAAGTCCCTAAATGATTTGCTTAGGCGTCTTGGATGAGACCAAGAATGCGCGACGGCTTACTTGCGCTGTGAGAATTAATACTGCTGTTGGTTCAACATTTCGATCTCGCGACCGGACAAGGGCTGCTCAAGCCGGCGGCAGGGGCGGAAGTCTTCTTTATAAAACTTCTTCGCCAGTGGAATTTGGTTGACCGTGATGTAGTAGATCGTCCGACGAGCGATCGGGTCGTATTCGATCTCGCGGATGTTGCCGATGACGGGATTGTGTTTGCCGTGATTGGATTTCACTTCGATTCGATCGCCAACCTCATGGCCTTCGTGGTCTACGCGCAGCCACATCGCAGGTTTGACACGAATCTTGACACCGCCGTATTGAATCGAAAAGTACCCCGCCGCACGGTCGGCGGCGTCTTCGCAAAGATCACGACAGAAAATGCGGCTGCCTGGGATCATGGATTCAATCAGGTGCCGATCATCAGGATGCACCCATTCAAAATCACCTTCGGCTGGCCAGCGAAAAAAGACGCCGTGTTTGACGATCTCTTTGACGTCCTTTTTGAACTCGGCTGATTCGCCCGTTTCGCCGATCTCCTTCAGCAAGTCGTCGATCTCCTGCTCAGCAATCTTGAGTTCGTCGGATCGTTCCGGTTTGTTTTCGTTCATCGAAGTGGCCCAAAATAGTTTCGATTGCCGGTGCTCTCGACTCGGAGAGTCGAGCTACGTAACACGACTCTCCGAGTCGTGAACCTTGTCAAACTCACCGTTTCCATCATAAAAGACCGAAAACTTCACCGCAAATTTGCGCAAAAAAAAGGCGCGATCAACAATGACCACGCCTTTGTATCTTTTTTAGTAACCGTTGCCGGTCACTGTTCGACTACAGAGCACCAATCTTGGCGATCAGATCAGCCGTACGAGAGCTGTAACCCCACTCGTTGTCGTACCAAGAGACAACTTTCACTAGGTTCGCACTGCCTTCGATGACTTTAGTGAAGTCAGAAGCAAAAACAGAACTGTGAGGGTTGTCGATGATGTCAGACGATACCAATGGATCAGTTGTGTACTCAAGCACACCCTTCATCGGGCCATCGGCAGCTGCCTTCATGGCGGCATTGATCTCATCAGCAGTCGCTGACTTATCAAGGCTACAAACAAGATCGACAACACTGCCCGTTGGAACCGGAACACGCATCGCCATACCGGTCAGTTTGCCGTTGAGCTCAGGAATGACCAAACCGACCGCTGCAGCAGCACCGGTTGATGTTGGGATAATGTTCTGAGCCGCAGCGCGAGCACGGTACATGTCTTTGTGAGGCAAGTCCAAGATCTTTTGATCGTTGGTGTACGCGTGAACGGTCGTCATCAAACCGGTGGAGATACCCCAGTTGTCGTTAAGAACTTTAGCAACAGGTGCCAAGCAGTTGGTGGTGCAGCTGGCGTTGGAGATGCATGTCATGTCGCCAGTCAACTGATCATCGTTGACGCCCATGACGCAAGTTAGATCTGGAGCGTCCTTGGCAGGTGCACTGATGACAACTTTCTTGGCTCCAGCAGCGATGTGCGAATCGTAGCCAGGCTTGCCGTCTTTGGCGCGGTTGGTGAAAACACCGGTGCTTTCCACAACGACGTCGATGTCGTGATCTTTCCAAGGCAATTTACCCGGATCGCGTTCTTCGAAGATGCGAATCTTTTTACCGTTGACGATCAGGTTCTCGTCATCGAATTCGACAGTACCATCGAAGCGACCGTGAACACTGTCATACTTCAAAAGAATTGACAATGATTTATTATCAGTCAGATCGTTGACCGCGACGACTTCGAATTCGTCGGGGCGCGAAATCAAGTTACGAAATGTCAAACGTCCAATACGACCAAAACCGTTGATTGCAACACGAACCGCCACAATGCTTCTCCCGTTATAAAACAGATGTATTTCTAGGGCTTACCAAGTCGACGAGATGAACATCTGCGGCTACCCTTACGTGAATGCAGACGATACCAAAAACGGCTCAATCGACAAGTGGTTAACCATTTCTGCTCAATCAAGAAATACGTCTCGGCACAAAACCGGCTCCAATACTCGTTCCAATTGGCAAATTCCCCCAGGCGTCAGTTCAGGGACTTGGGATTACGTTCGCAACGGTCAAATCGCGGAGAATTACGATCAATTCCTCGTCGGAGATCCCTTAACCCAGTTTGATTGGAAGATTGTCAGCCGTTGTTTGCCGCCGATCGACAGAACGAACAAACCGATCGTGGTCGAGTTTGGCTGTGGCACCGGTCGTACACTGATCCCTCTGATCGAGCGCGGATATAAAACGATCGGCGTTGACCTATCGCTGCCGATGCTGGAGCAAATGGGGAGAAATTTTTCTCAGCGGTTGGAGCAACCGCAAAAGGAAGAGGTGCTGGTTTCGATTCAAGCGAACTTTGTCGAATTGGATGGATTGGCTGACGATTGCTGCGACCACGGTGTCTGTTTGTTTAGCACCCTTGGCATGATTGCCGGCAGTAAACATCGGAGACAGTTTCTGAACCACGCGCGGCGAACGATCAAAGACGGCGGCACGTTCGTTCTGCACGCGCACAATCTTTGGCAGCAGCTTCGTCATCCTGGCGGTTGGCGTTGGTTTGCCAAACATTTGGTCGAGGTGACTCGTGGAAAGTGCGAACTGGGCGATCGTTTTGCCACCTATCGCAACATCTCTCAGATGTACATCCACAGCTTCCGCAAGCGCGAGTTGGAATCGTTGTTGAATGATGCGGGCTTTGGGGTGGAGGCTTGGCATCGCGTGGAAGATCCACAGAAGGCCAGTGCGACGGTGGGCTGGGTCGTTGTTTGTAGGTGAGCGCTGGCGCGATTTCGGATTTGTAATTTCTAATTTCGAAAAATGAGATTCAAAATTCAAAATTCAAAATTCAAAATTCAAAATTCAAAATTCGAAATTCAAAATTCAAAATTCGAAATCCGAGACCGAGATCCGAGATCCAAAATCCGAGATCTGAAATCCGATACCCGATACCCGATACCCGATACCCGATACCCGATACCCGATACCCGAAATCCGAAATCCGAGATCCGAAATTGAAAATCTGATATCGAACCAGCGTGCTATCAGTCTTACGAAATCTTGGCAACTTATTCCGGCCAGAGAATCTTTGCCGGCCGAAGATTTAGGGATTACTACGTGTTGTGCTAACCGTGCCGATTTACTTAATAATCCCGATTGGTTGGACGAATAGTGATGTGTCGGGGATTCGAAGCTTCAGGCCCCCATCAGAGGACTTGAAATTCGGTTTTCAGCCCGTGATGCCCCTCGAAAATGCTGATGCCACGCAAACTCGTTCCCGCGAACGGGGCGATCGAATCAGCAGACCCAGATTTCAAAAGGACTTGAAACAATGCGCTCCATTATAGGTTTTGCGGTATTAGTTGCCGCTATTGGTTTCTCTGGCTGCTGCGGCACGGGAAGCGGAACAGCTCGCGGATTACTCGCTGGCGGCAAGATTGGCCAAAGGGTTGGTCAAAGAGCAGACGCGCGGGCCGCCCGAGGCACGATCATTGAAGCCGGTGACTGTGGCTGCGGCGGAGAAGTTTACAGCGATCCGAGCACCCAGTACGGCGATGGCGGCTGCGGATGCGGTAGTGACTCAGTCATCAGCACCTCTGCACCTTACGAATGCGGATCAGGTTGCATGGAAGGTGGTGCACCGGTCGTCTCACCGATGGAATTCTCGGCTCCTGCTGGCGAATGCGAAGCCTGCAATGCCGGGGCATCACGAGCTCCCCGCAGAGTACGCGGCCGCCTAAAAGAAATTGGTTCCGCTGCTGGCAATGGCATGGGCCTGTCCAAGAACGACCGAGGACTTGTCTGCAACGATGGTAGCCCCAACGGATCGTCGGGACTTGCCGCGCGGAGAGCTGCCCGTTCGCTCGAGCCAAGAAAGACAAGAACTTCACTCAAAGATAAGTTTGGTTTCGCAAGAACTGAAGACACAATTGTTTCAAACGAAGAATACGATTTGGTCTCTGATGAGTACACCGGAGGGTGTGACGAGTGTTCCAGTGGAATCGGTCGTCGTCGTATTTCTCATGGCGTCATCTCTGATTTCCGAGAAGCACGCAGAGCCCACAGTGGCAGTGCTGCCGGTTGCGGTCGTGGAGGCTGCGGACACAGCGGTCGTCTGTGCGGCGCTTGCTCAAAGATTCGCAGTCTTGCCGGACTCGGTTCTGGCAGCCCCTACGGCGGAGCCATTCCACACACGGCTCAAGCACCTGGGCAATCAGGTATGGCACCGAGTTACGCTTACCCGTACTACACGACACGCGGACCACGTGACTTCCTACGCGACAACCCTCCTTCGATTGGACGTTAGTCTCGCCTCGAGCCCAACCGACCAAGAAATTTTGAACGCATCACGGCCATTGGCTGTGGTGCGTTTTTTATTTGCATCAAGCAAACATGATTGACGGTTGGACTGGAAACGATCGAGTCGTAGGAGAAGCAGGCAACGACGAACTTAGAGGGCATCTAGGAGAAGACGTTCTGCTCGGTGGTGATGGCAATGACATTCTCCACGGTGGCGATGACTTCAACGATGACTATCTTGACAGGGGCGCAGGCGATGACCTTCTCCGCCCGAGCTCTATTGATGGAAGGAGAGATGTCTGCATCAGCGGCAT
>CALDEW010000489.1 GCA_937942355.1 uncultured Pirellulaceae bacterium
AACTGGATGAAGATGGAGTTGCTGGATCAGTTGGTGCGCGAGCAATCCGGTGGAAGAATGGGGCCTTACATGGCCAGTTCCGAGATTCAAAATTCAGAATTCGTACGTAAACGCGTGGGCGATGAATTTTCACTGTGCCAAGCCTCTACGGAGATAGAAACGGTTCGCAAACCGTCGCTGATGATGCGTTTTCGCGCCGCCACACGTGCCTTCCGTGAACGATGGGCTCGACGCTGTGTGCGTTGGTTGTTGGGAAGGAAGAAGGCGGCTGCGCTTCGCGAAGGTCTGTTTCGTGGCCAAGGCGAAATTCATCGGTGGATGTACGACCGCTATTCACTGCGGCAGTTATGCCAAGAATACGGATTCGAAAATTTCAAAGTTTGCTCGGCCTTTGAAAGCCGAATTGAAGACTACGTGCAGTATCAATTAGACGCTGAACAAGAAGTTATCCGGAAACCTGATTCGCTGTTTGTTGAATGCGTCAAGCCAACTGCAGTCGTTGTCGATAAAGCACCGGATCAAAGTGAGTCCGCCGACACGGCTATGGTGTCCGCAAAAGTCGCGTAGCGGATCTCTCTCCACGACTAGGAAGTAGGCCGTTATGAAGGTGACCATTGTTGGATGCGGAAATGTGGGGATGGCGATTTCGCACGCGCTGCTATTGAGCGAGATTGCCGACGATATCGTGTTGCTCAATCGGACTAAAGAACGCGCGATCGGTGAAGCGCTTGATCTGCAGGACGCCGTTACCTTTGCCAGTAAGTGGATTCGTGTCCGAGGTGGCGATATCGAAGACGCGGCGGATTCAGACCTCGTCATCATGACGCTCAGCGACAAACCCGAGCAACCGGTGCTTGATCGCAACGAAATGGCGGCGCTAAATCTGCCAGTCATGCGCAAATGGGTTCCGCCGTTGGCTAGATCGTGTCCCAATGCGGTGTTTGTCATCGTTTCCAATCCAGTCGATATTATGACTTGGGTGGCGTGGAAACTGTCAGGACTGCCGGCGAAACAATTTATTGGAACGGGAACGTTGATTGATAGCGCCCGCTGGCGGATGCTACTTAGCCTTGAACTGAACATCCATCCTGACGACATCCGCGCTTACATTTTCGGTGAGCATGGATCGACTCAGTTTCCCGCGACCAGTCTGTCGGTGACCGGCGGACAGAAAATTGATAACCTTCCACGTTATGAGCAACTGTTTGAACAGGCGAGCGTAGCGGCGTTTGAGATTTACAATCGCAAAGGCAATACAAGTTTTGGAATCGCTGGGGCGACGATGACCATCGCCGACGCCGTGCTGCGCGACACCAACCGTACGCTTCCCGTTTCGGTCGTTTTAGAAGACCATTATAACGTCAGCGACGTCTGCCTAAGCGTTCCGGTGATTGTGGGCCGTGGCGGTGTCGAACGAATGTTGTATCCGAAGTTGTCCGAAGATGAAGTCGGCAAATTTCAAGCCAGCGCCAACCATGTCCGCGCCGTTATTGATTCGCTGGGGGAAATTGAATTCTGAAACAGATCGGTTGTTGAGCCTTTTGCACGTGCTAGTGGCGCTCGCCACGTGCTCACCGTCTGGCAAAGCGGAGCGAACCACGCCTCAATACGTATTGGAATCATTGGCAGCAGGACAATGGTGCAAACCTCGATCAAACCTTGAGGTTATTTTCCATCATCCTGCTTACCCGCCATGATACTCCTCCAGCTATTTGATGAGTTATCCGCTGGTGTTTCACCTGTTAACTCCCGCAGCGCGAAAACGATCGCATTCCGGTTCCGATTCGGCGTTTGGAGGATTCGTCTTGCCGCTTGTTTGGCTTCACCAGGTTTCAACTTTTTGTTCTGTACGACGAAATCGAACCTTTGCTCACGTGGCCAAGGCCCCGGATTCTTGACAGGTAGCACGACAGAAAAATCTTGTTCCAGATAGGTAATGTCTGCTCGAACGGCAAAAGAAACATCGCCTGGTGAACCGTAGTAGTGCGGCGGAAGAGGTCTGCTTTCATGTGGAATGAGACCTCTGACTGAATCGCTTTCGCTGATCGATGGAGCGTGGCACAGCAAACAATTTCGCATATGATTGATTCCCACCAGTTCACGTTGGACCAACTCTCCATTGTTTTCGGTCGGGAGCTGCGGATGCGGCAAGTCTAGCATGTCAACAAGTTTGGGAATGGCACCTTGGTCATTTAAACGTACTAAAGCCTCGGCGCTGTGTTCGGCAACGACATGCCATGGATAATTCAATCCTTCGAGCAAGGGTTTGCGAATTTTATCCGGTTCGACATCGGCCAGTGCTTCGATTGCAGCATTGCGAACTTCAGGTTCCAAATCGAACTTGGCTTTGTCCACCAATACCTCAACCGCAGCGCCAGTGCCCGACTTTCCCAACGACTTGATCATCTCAAGCCGCAAACGAGGATGGTCAATCTGCAGAATCTGATTAATAGTTTTCAATTTCTGTGAAGTGAGGTTTCGAGCGTGGTCTTTCATGCAATAGGCAACCATCTGCTTAATTAACAGGTTGCGAAAGGCATCATTTTGCGCCGCATCTCGGCTGCCGAGCTGACCATTGAAACGACTAACTGTTCGCCCAACCAAGGAAGATACTTGTTTCAAGTCACGGGTCTCATTAGCGTCGCTTAGACACTCGTGGCCCATCGTAAGTGGAAGGCCCTGAAGATCCGTTCGTTTGGCCAAAACTTCCTTCAGCGGTTGCATTGCAATGCCATCGCGCGGATGTCTAACCTGAGCTCTCAACTGTCGCAGTTCGGCAACAAACCGGCTTTTCTGATCCTCGAGGAGATTGCGATAGGAATCAGCCAAGTTTTTTTCTTCCAGCTTGCGGTCCATCTTGTCGATAGAAAGTCGCAGTTTCATATCGGGAGGACCATTGGAATAAACATACTCTTTCGCCTCCTCAAATTCCTCCAGATTTCTAAACAGTTCGACCGACGGAGTGCCACTTAATATTTGCATCAGTACCGACGGGCCGAGGTTTTGAATACTGGCAACCGACGAGGGCGCGAAATTTGGATCCGGCAGGTGTAAAACTCCTGATTTCGCGAACAATAAAAAGTCTTTTGGTGCAATTGTCATTGCACGATCGGATTCGGTTGAACGGATCTCTTTGTTTTTCTCCCAAGCCAGACGTTTGGTCGCTAAGCCGCGCAACGATGCTTCGGAAGACGATAGGATTGAGCAGATCGTGAAGGCTTCGTCCTCGGTATAGAAGCTGAGGTTTTTGCCGGCCAAGTTGATCGAATTAAACTTATTGAGATTCGTGATTATTCCTTCACGGTAGCCGGTACGAAGAATCATTAACTCGTTCAGAGTCGGAGAACGAATAGCTAAGGTGGCAATATGCCGATCAACGGCTTCGACCGTTTCGTCCAGCTGCGCGATGCGATCGAAACGAAAATTAGCTCCTGCAACTGAAATGCTGCCGTTGACTTTATCGCCCAAACGATTCTCCATAAACTGAACGCGCCGTTGAAGTTCGCTGGATATTTGACGCAATAGAAATGCGGCGTTGTCCTGCAGAAAAACAGCTTGAATCGGTTTGCCGTTGAAGGAGGCTGACCCCACGCCGTTTTGATGAAACTCAAGGGCTAAGTTCCAATCCAATTTTGAATCCCAGATGGGACCATCGGAGCTGGAAATTTCAACTTTTTGATCTTCCAAATTTCCCACATCGGCGAACTCGGGCTTGGCAACTTCCGCTGGATCGACTGTCACCTCAAGTCGCTCGTCTATATCAACTTCAACCAAACTCGGATTCGAATTGGTTTCATGGGTACCATTGAAAATTCTATTCCAGTCTTCCTGCTCAAATTTCTCGGTCATTGCAGTCACAGAACTGCCATTTGCGTTTTCGTCCTGCAATTGCTCCGCTAAAGCTTCGTTTTCGGGGAAGGATGAAGGGGCAACTTCATTCTCTGGGAAAATCTCAAGTTCGTCCTCCTGCGAATCTTTTGATTGAGGGATGATGGTTTCCGGTTTATCGGTCTTGGAAATGATCGTCGGGGAAACGGAAGGGCCTGTTGTCTTCTGGTGAGAACCAAACCACCACATGCTTGCTAGGAAACAACCAATCAGCAGTGCGGCGGCCAATGATGCAACGCGGGCGGCTGACCTGCGATGAGTGACTGCCTTTGGAAGTGTCGCTGTAGAGGAATCGCTCCAGTCGATTTCCGATTGTGCAGAGAATGTTTCCTCGATTGGCTCAGCGGTGCTTGAGACAGGTGATGGTTTGAGGACAGGCAACCGAGGGCGG
>CALDEW010000490.1 GCA_937942355.1 uncultured Pirellulaceae bacterium
GAAATTTGAAATTGGAAATTGGAAATTGGAAATTGGAAATTGGAAATTGGAAATTGGAAATTGGAAATTGGAATTGGAATTGACATTAATACTAATCATCAATGACGGTTTGTAATTTTACGCCTGTCACGGGATCGTGTCCGGTTAAATCGGCAAAAACATGGTCCAGCCCCACGCCTTTGGAGTCGATTTGATCCAGCGGCCCATCGTAGACCTTGCGGCCCTCGTTGATCATGATCACGCGACTGGCCATCGCTTCCACTTCTTGAAGGATGTGCGTCGACAAAAGAATGGTTTTCTCCTGCCCCAACCGCGTCATCGTTTGGCGGACACCACGGATTTGGTTGGGGTCCAAGCCCGATGTGGGTTCATCCAGGATAAGGACTTCCGGTTCGTGGATCAGTGCTTGAGCCATCCCAACGCGCTGGCGGAAGCCTTTGGAAAGTTTGCTGATCGGTTTGTAGATCACGCTGCCTAAGGAACAAAGCTCAACGACTTTTTCGATCTGAGCCCGTTTGGTGCGTTTGTTCATGCCGCGCGCTTCGGCGAAAAAATCCAGCAAGCTATAGGGCGTCATCTCAGGATATAGTGGGCCTGTTTCGGGGAGGTATCCCAAACGCTTCGATCCCTCCAAACGATCGCTGCTCATGTCGAAGCCCGCGATTCGAGCGCGACCTTGGGACGGTGAAAGGTAGCCCGTCAACATTTTCATCGTCGTACTTTTACCGGCACCGTTGGGGCCGAGGAAGGCGACGACTTCGCCTTTGTTGACGGTGAACGAAACGTCGCGCGTGGCCGCGAAGATTCCATAGAACTTTGACAGGTTCTCCGCTTCGATCATCGGCTGCGGCGCTGCGACGGTCGATGATTCTTCGTTAGAGGTGTTCATGAAAGTTTCGTTGCTAGGATCGTAAATCTGGTTCCGCGTTGATCAATCGAGCCCTCGGAGAATTGCGAATCCTCGAGGGCCGTTGCCGGGCGGGAATCGCGGCTTTCTCCATTAAGCTTCATTATGTCCGATACTAATATGTTTACGCCAATTTTCGTCGTTGGTTCCCGGAAAGTCTGTACGCAAATGCACACCACGCGATTCTTCTCGGGCCAATGCTGACTTACATAAAAGTTTGCCGACAGTCAGCATGTTTTGCAACTCCCAACCTTCTGCGTCAGGGAACTCTTGAGCCAAAACGTAGGTTTGCCACAGGCTAATGGTTTCGATCGCCGTCGTCAGGGAGGCTGCTTCACGCCGCACGCCGGCGGCTCGCCAAAGAAGGCTGCGGAGAGAATTACGGATGTCCGATATGTCGATGGAGGCTTGGCTGTCTCGGAGCTGGTCGCTGATGATGGGAAAGACTTCAAGGTCTTTGTCGCTGGATTTGAGCGCTTCTTCGGACGCTCGCCGCGCGGCGCTCACGCCGTACACCAGTCCCTCAAGGAGACTGTTGGACGCTAACCGGTTGGCTCCGTGTAGGCCTGAACTGGTGGCTTCGCCGGCCGCTCTGAGGCCAGGCAAACTGGTTTGGCCGTCGTTATCTACGGTGATGCCGCCGATCATATAATGCGCACCGGGGCGGACGGGGATCGGGTCGTTGGCGATGTCCAAACCGAATTCAGCGACGGCTTTGGCGATGCCGGGGAAGCGATTGCGGACGTGATCGGGATCCAGGTGTTTCAAAGATAGAAACACGTTGGGTGCGTTGGTTTTCGCCATTTGGGTAACGATGGCTTGTGAAACGACGTCGCGCGGTGCCAGTTCCAACCGGTCATCATATTCGGACATGAAACGATGATCATCGCTGTCGATGAGGTAAGCCCCTTCGCCGCGGACGGCTTCGGAGATCAGGCTGCGGCTGCTGCCGGCGATGTAGAGCACGGTGGGATGGAACTGCATGAATTCCATGTCACGCAATTGGACGCCGGCGCGGAAGGCCATCGCGTGGCCATCGCCGGTGGCGACCGAGGGGTTAGTGGTTTCGCGAAAGATCTGGCCCGCGCCGCCAGTGCAGAGGATGGTCTCGTGAGCCCAGAAAAGCGTCTTTTGTTTGTTGTCCATCGCCACGACCGCGCCGCGGCATCGCTTTTCGAATTTCAATAGATCCAGCGTGAAGGCATTTTCGATGACCTGAATGTTCTCTGCCGAGCGGACTTTGGCGATCACCGCCCGCATGATCTCTGCTCCGGTCGCGTCGCCGTTGGCGTGGATGATACGGTTGTGGCTGTGTCCGCCTTCACGGCCCAGTGTCAGTTCCGTTTGGTCAGCTTTGTCGTGATCGAACTGGGTGCCCATTTCGATCAGTTCGCGGATCCGGTCGGGCCCCTGGCTGATGACGGAGCGCACGGTGTCGAGGTCGCAGAGGTTCCCACCGGCGTCCATCGTATCACGGATGTGGAATTCGATTTTGTCTTCGGGGCTGATGACGCCCGCGATGCCGCCTTGGGCGTAACTGCTGTTGGATTGACGAATCGCATCTTTGGTGATGACGATCACGGTCAGAGACGCGTCGATCTCAAGAGCGGCTCGCAGCCCCGCCAGCCCACCGCCGATGATCAAAACGTCGGCGAAGCGATGAGCAACTTTTTTGGGGGCGAAGTTCGTGAGGTACCGGGGAACGCCGGACGAATTTAGAATCATGCGACGAGCTCATTTCGCGTAGTGGATTTTCTTTAAGGTCTCAAAGAAATCCTGGAGGGCTATAAGAGCAACGTTAGGTTTGAACATAAGAACAAGCATAAGCATCTCTGAGATCTTTTGGATCTTGAATCGTTCGGATCTGCAGAGACTTTTTCCCGCGGCGGGACCTTTTAGAAAGGCCCGCTACCTGCGTTACGCTTTCTTCTTTTTCTTAGCGGCCTTTTTCTTGGTCGCTTTTTTAGGTGCTGCGGCTTCTGCATCGGGATCTTCCACGTCGACCTCTTCGATGGCCTCTTTCACTTTCATGACAAAGTGAGGCGGCTTGCCTTCAGGGCTGAGTTCCTTGGCCCGCTTCTCTGCGGCCTTGCGTTGGTTGAACTCATAGAGGGCGACGCGTTTCATCGCGTGATTGAACACGCCCCAGTAGGCTCGCAAGCGAATGTCTTCGAGGGCTTGCTTTTTGGTTTTCCGCTTGGCCTTCTTCTTTTTCTTCTTTACCGGAGCCTCGTCATCGTCCTTTTCGCCCTTCTTTTTTGTGGACTTTTTGGCCGCCTTTTTCTTGGTGGCCTTCTTAGGAGCGGCTTTTTTCTTGGTCGCCGCTTTTTTAGTCGCAGCTTTCTTCTTGGCAGCTTTTTTAGCCATGGTGATCCGTGTTAGTCGAATGGGGGCTCGAGTTGAATTTCAAGGGCAATAATATAACTATGCAAATGACGGTTGAATAGCGGGTTGTTTCGCGGATGAACCACAATTTGTGGCAGAAATTCAGTCGCCCAGCCGGATTTTGCTCCACCCCACAGGATCTGCAACAGAGATGGTCAAGCCAAACGTCGGGTCGATGGTAATTAGTTGAAAACTGAAGGGAAATTCGCTTATGCCAACGCACTGGTGAAAATGGAGTTGCTATATTTGATCGCTATTCCATCGGTAAACAGGTTGTTATGTGGCTTGGAGCCTGAATCTAGTGGCTGAGGCTTTGCAATGCGTTTGTTCACAATAATGCTCATCCTTTGTATCGCGAGCTGCACAGAGCACTCTCAGTCGCAGTGGCTAAGAACAGAACACTCGCTCACTCCGCAACAAATTGAACGGCAGCAACAGATCATTAGGAACGACCGACTGCTTTTTGAATACGATGGAATGATTGGCAAGTCTGCTGAAGGCTATTCCGAACTCATTTCACTTGCAAATGTAACTGGTTTGCGTGGTTCTGAAAAACTCTATACATTTGTTATTCCACGGGCTAACGACGATGGGTCGGATGCAACCTTTCACTTTGTAGTAGAGCGGGACAGAATTACGAAAGCAGAATACTGGTCATTCGAATACTGACGTGTTTTGGCTGGCTCACGGCAAATTTGTTGGGTGGCATAGGGGTTACGTCTCCAATGGACACGAATCTCGATCGGACCGAAAATCCTTCGGTTGATCATGCTCCGCCTGATTCACCGCCGAGCCCCACATACCACAAGTGTGAAATAGCGACAACCTTGATCTCTCAGCTGCCGCGGCCGAGTTGGAAAGAGATCTTTTTTACGGCAGCAACTGGTCGAGCTCCGCCGCGTTGAATTTCTGCTTTGAATATCCCAACGGCAGTGCTTCACGTTTCAGAAAAGCGCTGCCAACGAAAGGCTCGTTCGTCCGTCGCACGTCGATGGCATCGGTATGCGCAAGTTCGAATCATGCTTTAAAACACAGCCATGCCATCGGTTCGACCGTTGCATGTGTTACCCTGCTACGGGGGGCCGAGCAACCCGATTTTGACAAT
>CALDEW010000491.1 GCA_937942355.1 uncultured Pirellulaceae bacterium
CGCAATGTCCGCGCTTTAAAAGCGATGGGGCACGTGCGCGAAGTTCAAGGCGAAAATCAACTAGCGCTGGAAAATTATCTCCGAGCGATTCAGGTCAACGGAGCCGATCAAGATACCGTCGCGCGTGTGGCGTATTTACAGTCGCAAATGTCTTCGTCTGGACAGGCCGGACCAACAGCGTCTCCGCGTTATGGTGCTGCTGCTCCCTATCAGACCCGCTAATGGTTAAAGTCCATAGAAACCGGCTTGGTTTTGCAGTGAATCTGAATGACGCTCGTCGGTTATCGTTTGAAGTTGAGCCCGGGCAAAATGCCTAAGACCGTTTTCGAGTCACCGTTTCTGACTTTCCAATTGAGATCGTGTGGCTCAAATACGAATTTGTCGCTTGAGAGTATTGCGAATCGTTGAGTTTTCACGCTGTATTGGGAAGCGAACCGGGAATCTTGAACGGTTCGGCAGCGTTTGGGCTGATGGAATCGGTGGCATCTTCTGTTTCACACTCAAAACCCACTGTTCACGGCTTTTTACCAAGCTTAAACTATGACGCAAATTGAAAGCCACTTCGTCGTTTGCGGCCCCAGCGGGCGGATGAGAATTATTCATCAGCAGCTACTTTGGCGCCCCACTCAACGAACCTTATCGCAGGCAGCAATGTCGACGATAGTGTCGCTAAACCCTTATTGATTCCTCGTTTTCAACATATTGAAACCATGACGTCTTCGACTACTGCGCGTGTTTATAATTTCTCAGCCGGCCCCGCTGTGTTGCCAGAATCGGTACTCCAGCAAATCCAAGACGACATGATGGCGTTGCCGGGCGTTGGCAGCAGCGTGCTCGAAATCAGCCATCGAAGTAAAGACTTTGACGAGATTCTGTTTGACGCGGTCGCTCGAATTAAGTCTGTGATGAGCGTTCCCGACACGCATGAAGTGTTGTTCATCCAAGGCGGTGGAGCGATGCAGAACATCATGATTCCCGCGAACTTTATCACCGACCCATCGGGCGTCGCCGACTATATCATCACAGGAGCGTGGGGAAAGAAAAGCGCGGGCGAAGTTAAGTACTACGGCAAGCTTAACGTGGCCTACGACAGCGGAAGCACCAAATACAATCACCTGCCCAAACAATCGGATCTCAATCTGACCGCAGGCGCCGCCTACGTTCATCTGACCACCAATGAGACGATTCATGGCATCCAGTTCCCTCAGTTGCCAGACACCGGAAACGTACCGATCGTCGCCGACAAGTCATCGGACATCATGTGCGGCCCCATCGACGTTTCGGACTACGGTTTGATTTACGCGTGTGCTCAAAAGAACGCAGGCATCGCCGGTGCAACGATTGTGATCGTTCGCAAAGACCTTTTGGAGCGCAGCGGTGACCGTCTGGCCAGCTATCTGGACTATAAGAAGCACGCCGATGCTGGTTCGCGCTTCAACACACCTTCCACATTCCCGATCTACGTGACGGGATTGGTGTGCAAATGGGTTGAAGAATTTGGCGGCGTCGAAAAGATGGAAGCCCAGAACAAAATGAAGTCGCAGATCCTTTACGACGTGGTCGATGGCAGCGAAGGATTTTACGAGGGCCATGTCGTCGATAAGGCTGAACGTTCGATCATGAACGTCGTCTTTAAGCTTGGCAGCGACGAGATGGATGCGAAATTCATCGCCGAAGCGAAGCAAGCTGGTTTGACCACGCTCAGCGGTCACCGTAGCCTCGGTGGAATTCGTGCCTCGATCTACAATGCGATGCCTGTAAGTGGCGTCGAAGCGTTAGCGGCCTTTATGAAAGATTTCGCCGCGACAAACGGGTAACAAAGCACCGATCATAGCGCCGACGTTGATCCCGCCACTGGGACACGTTCGGCTGCTAACCTTTATTCTCACTTTTGCCGCTGACCTATTTCGCGCGGCGACCACTACATCCTCTCTCAAGGAAAATACATGTCACGGATTATCGTTTTGGACGATCTTGCCGCCGAAGGTTTAGCAATGCTCGACGAAGCTGAAGGTATCGAGTACGAGATTCGCACAAAATTGGCCGGTGAGGAACTTAAACAAGCGCTAACCGAATTCGACGGGGCCGTCTGCCGCAGTGGAGTGAAGATCACCGCTGAATCCTTAGAGGGAAACAAGCGGCTCAAGGTGATCGTCCGCGCCGGTGTCGGTACCGACAACATCGACAAAGTCGCCGCCTCCCGTTTGGGTGTGGTGGTGATGAACACGCCGACGGGAAACACCGTCAGCACCGCCGAACACGCTTTGGCATTGATGCTGGGGCTTTCGCGCAACCTCGCACCGGCTCACGCCAGTCTAAAATCTGGTGCGTGGGATCGTAAGAAGTTCAAAGGCAGTCAGTTGTCGGGCAAGACGCTGGGCGTGGTTGGACTTGGACGCATCGGCCAGGAAGTTGCCTTCCGCGCCAAAGCGTTCGGAATGGAGATCGTTGGTTTCGATCCCTTCCTCTCCAAAGAACGCGCCGAAGAACTTGGCATTCGCAAGGTCGACGCGGTTGCGGATTTGCTGCCGGAGATTGATTACTTGACGGTCCACACCCCCAAGACTCCCGAAACCGAAGGGATGATCTCGACCGAGCAAATCAAAGCGATGAAACCTGGCGTGAGATTGGTCAATTGCGCTCGTGGCGGTATCTACGACGAAGCCGCATTGGTGGAAGGTTTGAAGTCAGGGCATCTCGGCGGCGTGGCGTTGGACGTTTACGATTCTGAGCCATGTACCGACAGTCCACTGTTTCAGATGGACAATGTTCTTTGCACGCCGCACTTGGGTGCCAGTACCGAAGAGGCTCAAATTGGCGTCGCCGTCGAAGCGGTGGATCTTTGTATCAACTACCTATCGACCGGTGAAATCCGTTCGGCCGTCAATACAATCTCGCTCGATCCGCAGACGTTGAAAGCGCTGCGATCCTACGCCGATGTCGCTCATCGTTTGGGATTGTTGCTGGGCCAGTGGCATAACGGAGCGATCCAGAAGTGCGAACTTCAGTTCAACGGCGAGATCGCCGAAAAAGACACCCGTCTGTTGATGTCGGCGTTCTGTGCAGGTTTGATTGAAAACCACACCGAAGATGCCAACATTGTCAACGCGGAATTGCTTTGCCGTGAACGAGGCATCGAAATGGTGCGGACTTCCAACGCAGGCAATGGAACTTTCAGCAGCATCATTTCGGCCAAGGTGATTGGCGATGGTGTCGAACACAGCGCTGCGGGAACTGTCTTTGGTAAAGACATGCCGCGTCTGGTGAAGCTGGGTGAGTACCGCACTGAAGCTTATATGGACGGTCACCTGATGATCTTCACACATCGAGACGTACCAGGCATCATTGGTTTTGTTGGCGGCGTATTGGCCGATGAGAAAGTCAACATCGCTCAGATGGCTGTCGGTCGAGAATCGGATCAGGGTGGACCTGCGATTGGCGTGTTGAATCTAGATTCAACCGCGTCGCCAGAAGCTCTCGCCCGAGTCACCGAAAACGACGGCATTGAATCTGCCCAATCGATCGCAATGCCACCGGCAGGCGAACTACCGGATTGGTTGGCGTAGGCGTTAGGTGTAGGCCGGACCGAGCCGACCGGTATGGAGAGACAGCAACCACTTCTCAACGGGTTGCTGATCCCTAAACCATTGCCACCTTAAAATCAGGTCGGTGCTGTTCCGGCGTTGCGTATGTTCGGCAGTCAGCTTCGTGTAGGCTTTCTTCAGATAGAACATCTAATCCAGTGGCATGCCGTAACTGCGCCTTTTGGCTTGGTACGGCCTACTTGGTTTCTCCTTGAGAAAGCTCCTCTACGATCAAGCTCAGTTGTCGTTGAATGATCTGCGGCGCGTGAGCGACCAAACATTTGCATTCGGCAAAATAGATCACCGTGGCGTTGGGCGGCGTCAACTGGTCGACGCCCATGGTTTCAGTAATCAGTTGGTCCAGTTGGCTGGGTTTCATTTTGTTGTCGATAATGTTGCCGACGGAGAAGACTTCGATGTCGCGCTGCTTTCCCGCGTTCTCAAACGTGGTCATCATAATGGTGTCGGGGCCAATCACGACGGAGGTGAGTTCCATCGCATGCCCCAGTTGGTTCATCAAGGCCCGGTTGGTCGGTTCGTCGACGTTGCCCGGCAGACGCGTATTGGGAAACCAGCCTTGCTTTGACAGATTCTCCCAATCCACGATCGTTTTCAGTTCCGTCGCGTTGCGGATGGTTCGCAACAGACTGCCGATCCGCATGGAGCGCCGGTAAGGATTGATCGTTTTCAAATCAGGGGAGGCCGCCATCGCGTCTTCGGCCTTCAGCGCCAATGGACGCAACGTTTTTTGCATCGCGGTGGGATCACTTTGATAGGCTGCCGCCGCATTCAACTTTGCCAAAAGGTCGGCGACCGTTTTTTGGTGTTTTTGCAAATGGCTGACGCTGACCGAATCGGTGCTAACGTTCAATTGATACTGCGCATCGTCATCCCAATCGTTGATCCCGGTGACGGCAACAATCAGATCCTTCAAACGAGCGGCTGATTTTTCGTTAGTGCAAAAAGATTGCGAATAGGATTTAGTAACCACGCCCGAATCAGGCGTCGACGTAATGCGAAGGCCAGATAACGCCGGCTCCATGGCCAGCCCGTCATCTTTGAGCAACGTCTCAAAAGCGTCTTTGAAAGTGATTGCTTCTAACTGCAGCGATATAGGCCGCAAGATGTCGATACTGCCTTGTCGAAATAACTGGGGATCAATGGAAACGGGTATGCCAGAGAGCATTTCAAGGTCGCCGATCGCGTCGATCAGCGGAACGTTATCCAACTTCCACCCCGAAAGCTCGGCCGACAGCTGTCGAGCAACTTGGACGGGTTTGTTGCTGGGACGCTCGATCAAATAGGTAGGCGTGCCGATCAACGCGCGTTCCTTTTGAATTTGAGCGATGTCTTCAATCTGTTTCAACGAAGTCCCCTGCCCTTTGAGAAGTTTTGAAAGCGCCCCCAACGAATTTTCGGTGGATGCGATCAGCGGAGAATCCGGCGATTCTGAATTGTCGGGTGCTGGTGAGTCGGTGGTCGGCAGCAGTTGTGTCGTGAGTGGATCTTTGGGCTCGGCGGGTCGCGCAAGTGTATCGTCTGACGGTAAAGACGGCGGCGCTGATTTTCCAGCCGAATTGTCGACCAGTGGCTGAGGCGTAAGAGTTGAAGGAGAGGTGTCCGTCGCCTTCACTGTGCCGCTAACCGATTCTAAATCGGCAGTTTGTGTTGGGGGCTCAGACACATTTGCGTCGCTGGTTTCCGCCGTGTTGTTGAGGTCATTGGGTTCCGAGATTGATGAGTCGACCGTTTCCGGTGTGGAAACCGAATCGTCCTGGACGATCGCTGGCTTGGATTCATCATTTTTGGCGACCGTTGAATCGGAGGAACTGCCTCCCCCGCCACCCAAGAGGGCCCAAGTTACGATCCCTAAAACGATCAACGCCATCAACGCGAACATCACAATTTGCAGCATCCGTTTCTTCTGCTTCGTCGATTCGGTATCCCAATCGGCCCCCGGCATCTTGGGTGTTGGTGATCCTGACGTCGGCGCGTTGCCCGAAGCGGCAGTTGAAGTCACCGTCGGC
>CALDEW010000492.1 GCA_937942355.1 uncultured Pirellulaceae bacterium
AAGGTGGTGATGGGAACGAATCAAAGCAGGCTGTAATTTTAGCGCCGTTTCGAAATTCTTAATCGCTTCCTCCGTCTCTCCGCTGCGAAGGTAGTTCATACCCAATGATTGATACAACATTGGCTGATCAAACATTTCCAACGCAATCAAATTGATTTCCAGCATACTATCGATACGACCATTTTTATCAGTGCTGGCAACGTCAATGATGTTATTGAGAATTGTCTGAGCGATTCTCTCCAACCGAAAGGCAATTTTCCAATGGCTCTTGCCGTCTTGAATATCGCCTTCTCGGATCATGGCTAATCCAATCAGTAGATGCGTCAGCGATATTTTTGGCGAATCCAGCAAAGACTCCTTCAGCCAAACCATATTTTGGTCACTGGCTTCGATTTTTTCGAGTACGTTGATCAAAATCTCGTAGGCATCGCGTTCGGCTGGGTTTGCGTTGAGGCTCATGCAAATCGCTTTGATGTGGCCGAGAAAATCCTCTCGATTATCAAAATCGGTCATCTGCTGCGCCTTCAATAAAAACACTTTGGCGCTGGTACGAACGAAGGCCTGCTTCAAGTTAGTATCGTCAAACGTTTGAAAAGCCTGCTGCATGATTTCAACCGCTCGATCGTATTCTTGCACGCTGAGCGCACTATCTCGAAGTGCAACAAAAATCTTTAGCCTCAAATCATCGGGAAGACCGCGCGAGAGTTTTAAGACCTCCTGAAACAGTTTGTCAAACTTCTCCATCGCCCCTTCTTGACTACCGAGCTCACGTTTAATTTTTAACAAACGGGGGACTTGCAAGATTTGGCCGATGCTCATCTTCCTTTTCGAGGCATCCGGATGAAACATTGGATTGATCACGTTATCAAGCGATTTTTCCGCCTTCTTAAGATTGGCGGTTACACCTTCCTCATCACCAATTCTCTTAGCTTCAATCGCTCGAATTTGATACTGAGATGCAAGCGCTGACTGCGCATCCAAATTGGAGGGTTCCTTCTCAACCACCAACTCAAGGTGACGTGACGCCAATTGATCGAATTTTGTTTTCTCGTCATTACTAAGTTGCTGTTGCTGGTAGTTCCTCGCCAACCATAAGTGGGCCGGCACGTAGCCGGGTTTATCCTCAGGGCCAAGACTTGCCATTATTGAAGCCGCCTTCTGCGTATGTTCGGCGGCACCTAATGCTAAACCAAGCTGATACTTATATTCCTCATCTTCTGGCTTCAGCTCATGTAATTTCGTTGCGAATATCAGAGTATCTTCTGGGTCCGACGCTTCATTACGGACGTACTTCTTATACTTATAGACAGTCCGCCCCACTGTAAATCTGTTGTAGTAGTGTGTGGTTACCCACAACAAAGTCGAACTCAGGAGCACGGTTGTGATCGCAGGAACCCCTAAAATGAACGCGCGCCCTTTGCGGGATGTGGTCCATGCCTGAACCATAAACACCGCAAAGGCGAACAGTAAGCGAAAAGGCAGCGTCAACACAGACCCAACCGAAGACATCGCACCGCCATCGGGGTCACGAATACTATCATCCCCCGTCAAAGCATCGGCAAACCAGTCTTTAACGGCTGTAACAGGATACAGCAGTGCCTCAACAATTGAGAATGATTCGCTTTCTTCTCGATTCCTATTATTCGAATTCATCTTTGGGCTTTAACTAAAATGGACGGAGGGTGGGTGGCAGAAAGAACCGGTGTCTGCAGCTGTTGAAAGATTGGTCATGCGTTGAACGGTTAAAGGGCTACTCATCCTCATTCTTTTTCGCCAATACTTGATCGAGCTTATTTCGATACGGCGTACTATCGAGGTTGAAATTGTCATAACAAATAATCACAGATCTTAAAACATCCTCGCTTTCAGGTCTGATCGCCAATGCCTTTTCAAACTCCGCCGCTGCTGCTGCGTAATTTTTCAGCTGCATGAGCGCTGTCCCCAAGGTATGCCGATACATTGACATGTTGGGGCTGTTAAGGTTTTCTTTGGGAATCAGACGCATTGCTTGGGCGACGAGATCGTGAGCACGTTCGGCGTTTGACTTCTTCTTACTATTAATTACTTTTTGCGAATCGTCGCCCTCATCTTCTCCCTTGAGATACGCATAGGCGAGGTTATTTAGGATCGCAGGATTATCAGGAGCTAAAGATCGCGCCCGCTCATAGTGTTGCTGGGCAAGTTCGTAGTCTTTGCTCTTCAAGGCTTGCAGGCCCATTTGATTGAGTACTTCCGGCGGAAGATTCGTTTGTTTTTCAGGGTCATAGATTTGACGCGCCTTTTGTTGTACCGAATCGTACTTCGAATATGCCAAACGAGAAATACATTGTAAAACAGTGCGATCGTTTTCGTTATAGGAAAATGCCTTGGCGTAAAAATCCAACATCGCTAACTGATCGGCTTCGGTCGATTCTAACATCCCCATTCGAAGAGGATCACCATTTTCAGCGCCCGCCCAAGAAATGTACAGCTGAGCAAGATACTGTTTAAGGAACGGCTGCCTTGCCAGATTATCGTTGCCATCTTTGTAGCGATCCATCTCCCTCAACAATCGCAACTCAAGCGTCTCAAAATCCTCCAGCATCGACATCGACTGCGCATAGCCTTGCCAAGCTGAAACCCACCGTGCCGAATCTTTCTGAACTTCCGCTGACGCCAACTGCGTAGAGAAAGCACTTGAAGCTGTTAGCAACGTCGCCTTCCGTTCCACTTCTTCTCTCTGAAGTTGAATCAGCGGCCTGAAGTACTTTGGATCCGCATCGAAGACTCTCTTAAAAGTAAGTCGAGCATCTTCGGTTGACCCTTTGAGAATCAACAATCTCGCCTTAATTTTTAACGCTTCAAGATTGTTGATATCGTTGGTTAAGCAATGTTCAACGTGAGTCAAAGCAGTATCAAGATTGCCAACGCGATCGATCGGGCTCTTCGCCGGCGCGTTCTCATACAACAGGGCTAACTGAAGATGCGCCTGAGGGTAACCGGGGGTATCCAAGGGCGATATCTGCTTCATCATCTCAAAACATCTCTGGACGTCTCCATCAGCCAGAGATTTTAACGCTAAACGGTATCTGTATTCCCGCTGGTCTGGCTGGATCTTGATCAGCTTTTTTAGGTAAATATCCGTTTTCTCGCTGAGCAAATCAATCTCCACTTGGCGAGGATCATCATCCTTGGCTTTAACTTGAGTGGAACCGTCTGAGTTCTCAGACAAAGCATTTTCGCTGATGAGCGCCTGCTGAAGTTCCGCTTGCAGAATCTTGCTTTCGTTGTCAGCTTTCTGAAGCTCACTAGAGTAAAACTCAACGATCGACTCTTGTCCGCCCAAGCTCGTCAGCAACACGGCCATCGTAATGCCCACCATAACCAAAACGGCGGGTAATCCTTTAACAAACGCCTCGCTGCGTACGCTTCCGTCGGAGAACGCTGAGAACAGCTCCATCGGAGATTTCATCAGCGTGACAGGCAGCATTAATAAGCGCTGCAATTGGAATAGCAAAAAATTCATAGTTAATAACAGCTGGTTTTCACTTGGCCTACCAAAGTCAACGAAAGCGATCCCTGTAAATCGGTTTCGACCTAGTGTCCAGTTTAACCCAATTCGCAGTTCCACTCCACAACTCACTCGACGAAACATTAGTCTTTTCGCGTGTTCTTTCCGTAAACGTTGCGTTACATACTTTTGGAAATATGGGCAAAATCAAAACCACCAATAGGACCGTCAATCGTAGGAATAACGTCAGAACTACAAAAATTCGCAGAATCCACACAAGTCCCCATCCTCAGCTGCCGAAATGAAGGAATGGGTAGGTTCACAGCCCTAATACACGAATCTCATTGTCTCTCGACCCATGAATAAAAAGCTTAACACGATCGCTTTGGCCACTGCGCTGGCCAGCCTTGGATTCTGCAGCCCTACATTTGGCTGGCAGACAAACGCGAACTCGCTCGTAGGAACAGGCGTGGCAAGCAATTCACAGCCTTCGTCCAGCGTTTTGCTGCCGCCGATTATCTCTGGTGAGCAGGCCGTTACGATGCCCAACGACAATTTGCCTCCGATCATTTCCGGGACGCTGATTCGTCAAGCAACCGCTCAAGGGTCAGATGTTTCGCAGTCGCAAGCGCTTCAAGCGACCGGAATACCAATCAAAGAACTAGAAACGTTTGCTCAAGGCGGTGGTCTGAAACCGCTGACTTCCATCATGAGCTCAAACGACAAACCCAGCGCCCCCAACGCCTACCGACCGCCGGCACCACCCAAAACAACCACACCCGCACCGGTTGCGCGTGTCGCAAAAGCGTCACAAGGAAGCGGTTCGCGGTCGGCAGGTGGAAGCGGTTCGCGGTCAATTTTGAGCTCGATTGGACAGGATTACGCCAACGGGAATCTGGGACAGCAGGACGCTTCTCAATCTGTCGTTGATGGAGCTTACGACGCGGGGCAATACACTCCCTCGAGCGCCAACGACGAATATGGTGCAGACTATAATCAAAACAATTTTGGCCAAGGCGGGTATGCCGATCCAGGGTTTTCAGATCCAAACTATTTCGATCAAGGAAACTCAAGTGCGGACACCTACTTTGACCCCAACCCGTCCTACGGCAACTGCGACACCTGTGGCAACTCACTCATCGACGGTGCCTGCTCCACGTGCGGACCGGCCGCCGGTTATAGCGATGGCCCCATCATTCAAGACTACGGAACTTTTGGTTCAGTCAGTGCCGCCAACAGATACCTCTATCTGGATGCGTTGATCATGACACGGGCCGATGGCGATATCGCTAACTCCAACTTCGGCACACTCAACGATTTCGACTTTACTGGCGGCTTTCGAGCAACCTACGGTACCCGGGCCGATTCGATTTTCGGACGCGAGATTAGCTTCATGGCGTTGCCGAGTGTTGATCAAGAAATCTCGCGCACTGACGCTCCGGGACGGCTTAGCGTCAATACAGTTCCAAACTCTTTTGCGGGAGCCAATCCACCGGCCTTCTTTAATGCAACAAATCAAACCCAGACAAAGGAGTCGGATCTCTACAGTCTGGAATTTAACCGAGTGAACTGGGGATGGGATCTTGTTAAGACATTTACTGGTTTTAAAGTCGTCAAGTTTGACGACAGCTACAACGTTACCAGTTCCGGCGTCAACGGTTTAGGTCTTCCGACTACTGGAGACTACACGCTCGATGCCTCCAACACCCTTTTTGGTGCTCAAATTGGCGGCGAGCTATTTTACGACATCGGTTATCGCTGGTCAGCTTCGGCTTTCAGCAAGTACGGCTTATTCGCCAACTTCAGTGATTTCGATACCAACTTCAACAACGACGGGCTCAACTTCACAAGCGAAAATGACAGCGTAACACTCTCCAGCGTTTTCGAGATTGGAGTATTGGCACACTATCAAATTCGCACGAACCTAAGATTCCGTGCTGGCTATAACGCTTTCTACATCGGTAACGTCGCTTCAGTGGCGGACAATCTCGGCCAATCAACAGCGCTATTTGTCGGAGCCGACACCACCGACTCCGACGACGTTCTATTCCACGGATTCAACTTCGGATTGGAATTTTACCGCTAAGGAACCTTCTGAACAATTGATCAATCATGCAGCACGCACTATAAAATATGGTGCGTGCTGTTTTCATATCGCTGTCACAACATTTCAATTGCCGAAGAACCGATCACCATCCTATGAGCACCAAAACTCCACCGCCTATCGACGTTCGCCACTTCGACCATGTCACCTTGGTCGTCAGCGATTTAGCGGCCACCCAACACTTCTACGTCAACGTTTTGGGTTTGGAAAAAACGACACGCCCTGCGTTTAACTTCCCCGGCGATTGGTACGAGATCGAAAACATTCTTGTGCACGTGATTTTGGCCGATAGTGATTCGGGTCTACCTGGGCCAGGCGACCGCAACGTCAAAAAAGTATCGCGCGGCCAGCACCTCGCCTTCAATATCGACGACTTTGACGGGACGATGGATCTGCTCAAACAACACGGCATCCCGATTGCATCAGGCCCCAAAGAGCGCCCTGACGGTGCCGCTCAGATATACATCAACGACCCCGACGGCCATCTGATCGAGCTGTTCGCGTTGAAGGTTTAAACACAGTTCCCCAGTCACGACGCTTGGGCCTTCCAAAACCACAGAGGCTCAGTTCCCCACGTACTGCGCGTAAATACGCTTGGCCACGGTTAAGTCATCGGTGCCTGAGATGATGGCGCGGCCGTCGCGGAACACGGTAACTGAAAACTCGTCGACGTTAAATCGGACCAAGAACGCGTTCTGTTTTAAATCCGTCACTCCCTCCAGCTTCGCCGCCAATTCATCTAAATTGATAAACTCTCGGTTGGCGAAACTGACCTGCACCGCGTTGCGTCCACACAGCACCACGGACCGACTTTCCTTTTCACCATCCAACCAATTCAATTGCTTGCCCTTACAAGCCGGACAGTCAACGCTTGATCGCAAGCCACTGATATCCATTTGCCGGACCGTGTTGGACCACATTTCGAACACGTTCAACTTCTTATTGACGGCAACACGATTTCCAGAGAGAAGCTTAATCGCCTCTAACGTCTGAAATGAAGCCACCACATTGATGATGGGTGCTAAGATTCCAAACGAGTCGCACGTTTGTGTCGTCCCTGGCGCCGGCGGACCATCAATCATCAGACAATGAAGACACGCTGTCTCCTCGGGCAAAACCACCATCATCTGTCCATCGGCGCCCAAGCACCCCCCATAGATCCAAGGCGTCTTGGTCGCGATCGACACATCGTTGATCAGGAACCGAATCTCGAAATTATCGGTGCCGTCAAGAATCAAATCACTGCCGTCCACCATCGCGCGAATACTCGCTGACGTCACGTCTGCCACCACCGGTTCAATCTCAACACCGGAATTAATCTGCCTCAGCCGCGCAGCAGCGGCAATCGCTTTGGGAAGTCCACTGGCAACATCGTCTTCATTGAACAACGACTGGCGCTGCAGGTTGCTGATCTCTAAAAAGTCGCGATCAACAATGCGCATGAATCCGACACCAGCCCTCACTAGCGTCTCCGCGATCACCGAGCCTAACGCTCCGCAACCAATCAATGTCACACGCGCAGCGGAAAGTTTCGCCTGCCCGTCTTCCCCGATGTGGGGAAAACGAACCTGGCGACTGTAACGATCCTTTAAGTTGTCTTGATCTGCCATAATATATGGGTTCGCTACGCTCAATTTCTAATTTCTAATTTCTAATTTCTAATTTCTAATTTCTAATTTCTAATTTCTAATTTCTAATTTCAAAATCCAAAATCCAAAATCCAAAATCCAAAATCCAAAGTTCGAAGTTCGAAGTTCGAAATCCGAAATCCGAAATTTGAAATCCGAAATCTTCGAATACAAGAGCCAACACAAAACCTCCTGCGCTTTTCACTCCCCCTCC
>CALDEW010000493.1 GCA_937942355.1 uncultured Pirellulaceae bacterium
CAAGGGAATAGCGACCGAGGGAACGGCAACAACAATGCTCTCTGAAGAAAACGCTGGTTCTACAATTTCGAAAAGATTGGAAACTTCGATTTCTTCCAGCGGCGGAAGTGATGTCCGCTCTTCAGGCACAGAAATCGCAACTTTGTCTCGGTTCTGAGCCTGCTTGGGTCGAGGTTTCCATGGGCTCTGTTGCAAATCATCATGACCGAACTGAGACAGACTTGGAGACTTTATATTCGGTATAGAGAAGGTCGATGAAGTGCTGGCTGGTTCGCTTATTTTCACGATGTCCGATTGTGGTTCAGCGGAAATGTTTGTTTTCGGGGCAGCCACTTGCGCCTCCGTCACCAGCACGGGCACCTTGATTTTTGCAGGACGGCGCGAAGAACGGGGAATCACTGGCGATTGCGCCGGTCGCTTGGTGCTTGTCATGAGTTGTGACGATCTAGGAATCTGAGGAGCAACAACCTGAACTTCCGGCGTCGGCTCAGGCACCTTGATCTGTGTAATGCGGCGCGATGAATTGGCGATCGCGGGCGCCGGTGCGGTGATCTTGGTGCTCGTAATGCGACGTGAAGTGCCCGGAATCACTGGCGCAGCTTCTGTCGTCTCCGCCGGTTGAGCGGGTGATGCGCGAACGATCTGCTCGACATTCTGAACCCGCTCTGATCGAGACTTACGTTGGCCCGGTTGCAAAATATCCTGACGGTAGGCTGATGCGGCTTTAGGTTGGAAATCCAGTGAAGTAAACTCTGGCGAAGCTTTGGCTGGGCTTGGCAACCTTGGATTTGTGACGCGACGCGAATGACCATGAATCTTTGGCGCAACCTTTGTCGCCTGAGTCTTCGAGAGAGGTTTAAGCCCAACCGTTGGTTTTGGCTTACGGTAAGACTGAGTATTTCGGCCTAACTCAGAGGCGTTATTTTTAAACGATGTCTTTGAGGAATTTCCAGTGCTTGGCCTCCGATAACCTCGGTAACCGGGTACGACCGACGTGCGTTCGTTTGCGTAGACGATCTCTTCTGTCCTCTGCTCTGGGCGGGGCAATGAGGCTTTTTTCTGCGCATTTGCGTTAGTTCCGAACAAGAAAAGGGTCGATACGATCACAAATGTAATAGTTCGATTCACAGGAGAAGCCCTCAAGGAGTGGATACAGTGGTTGGCCCTGAAAGGTAAATCACACTTAGGGGCGAAGTGAAAACTTAATGGGCAAGGGCCGAGAACTTTAGCCTGATCGCGCCGAAAGGTCGGGTTAGGAAAAAAAATTACCGCTCAGTGGAGTTCGGGCGATGCGGCATAAACGGGTTCGCTAAAAAGCAGGGTTTGATTAGAATGGAAGGGTCAAACGACCGCTTCATTGCGGTAAAACTTCACTCAGTGGGCAGACGATGGAAATTTTGGGCGGGCCAATCTTTGGTGTCGCGGGCGCCGGCGAATCACACGGTCCAGGCATCAGCACGATCACTTTCGGCTGCCCAGCGGGCGTTGAGATTCAGCGGGACGCGATCCAGCACTTCCTCAATCGGCGTCGGCCGGGATCGAACAAACACGGCACCCCACGTAACGAAGCGGATCAAGTTATCCTCACCGCGGGTATCTTCAACGACGCAGACCATGACGCGATGCTGACTGGACCCTCGGTCGCAATCGGTGAACAGGAGGCCGTGAGAACTTATTCCGCAGGATTCTCAACCGGGGAGCCGATCGCCGCTTTCGTGGCCACGGCATCTTCAAAAAGCGGGCACTACGCTCAATTCTCTGGCCCCCAAGGCGCAGTGCGCCCCGGCCACACGGACCTCGTTAAACACCATCAATCAAAAGGCTTCGTTGATTACCGTGGCGGCGGGCGGTCCAGCTACCGCAGCGCAATCAGCGATGTCGTCGGCGGTTCGATCGCGCGCATCTTTCTTCAGCAACACTTTGGCACAGTGCTGCTGAGTAACATTGTGCAAGTTGGCGAATTAAAATCCAAAACATCACTCAGCGAAACGCTGGGCGTCGATTCTCTCGATTACGAAGCGGCGGAGCAAATTCAAAAACAGCTTTCCGCTGCCGAGATCTACACCATCGACAGCGACTTCGCCAATGCGGCCGCTGATCTGATTATCGAAACTCGCAAGAAAGGTGATTCACTCGGCGGCGTTGTTGAAGTAGTCGCCGTCAACGTGCCGGCGTTGGCAGGCCAACCGCTTTACAACAGTTTGAAACTCAAACTGATGGGATCCCTCGGTGGGTTGCACGCCGTGCGAGCTGTCGAAATCGGATCCGGCAATGATGTCGTCACGCGCTTAGGCAGCGAAAACAATGATCCGATTCGAACCGGCGGCTACCAAAGCAATCACCATGGAGGTATGCTCGGCGGCATCACCACAGGGTCGCCACTTGTCGCGCGCGTCGCATTCAAACCCACTTCAACGATTAACACGGCTCAACAAAGTGTGCAAAAGGACTTATCCGAAATCGACTACCAGCTAAAGAAAGGCCGACACGACCCTTGCGTTGCCGTGCGGGCTGGCGTCGCGCTGGAGTCTCGCATGGCAATCGAACTGGCCAACGCCGTCTTGATGACGCAAGCAACCAACGTTCACACAGACGATTTCAAACTGTTTTGAAGCAGTAGCAGTAGGCCGGACCGAGCCGACGGTGTTTGTGTGAACGTCGCCACTCACTTGGAAAAAACCAACAAAAAGAAATTGTCAGTTGGAAAGCCGAGTCGGCGCTGTTCCGGCAGCCCTTGGTAGAAACGTTGCGAGAAGAAAGATCCTCCCGCTCAGTGGCCGAGCCGCAACTGCGCCTATCGGATTGATACGGCCTGCTTTGTTTGGAAATGCCTACTTTATCAAATCATCCAGTGCCGCCCAACAATGCTCCGCGAATCCTAAATCTGCTAAGTCGCTAATTTGCAGCGTCTCTGGATACCAACACTCGATCCAGCGGCTTAGTCGATCCGCCCTGGCATCGTCGATTGAGTACTCTTGTGGTATCGCCGCCAGTTGCTCAGTCGTCAATTGGATCCGCAATCGCAAACACGCCGGTCCGCCACCATTGGCCATACTTTGGTCCAAAGGCAGATAGATCACATCGGCAATCGGATTACGATCGTCAGCAATCCACTGCTGAATCAATGTTTCTGCCGACGGTACCGCCTGACAGTTTTCTGGACAGATAATCGTAAACGTTCCATCAACATTGGTGACGATCTGACTGTTGAATAAGTAGGAGGCAACTGCCTCCTTCAGTGACAATGCGCTTTCCTCTACGACCACACGCAGAAGATCTCGTCCAAAGCTACGACGACAAACCTGATCCAGTCTCTCCAACTCTGCAGCCGCATCAAAAAACGCTTTCGCATGGTGGATCATCAAATACTGATGGCTGGTCGCGATCACGTCGTTGTGAAACACACCCGCCGCCACGGCATCGGGATGCTGCTGCAACAAGAAAACTTGATCCTCGGACAATCCATGCCTCCGCGCTATCGCGGCGCTACAATGTCGACCTTGCCGGCCCAGAAAACCCGAACTCACCGCGTCACCATCGACCAAAACATGAACGCCCTGCCCTGCCCCGTCTGAATCCCCAGTGCCGCCCGACAGTCGCATATGGTTTGCCGCGCCTTCATCGCGCAGCGGGTAAGCCGACGGCAAAGCTCGATGAACAACGGCGCCCGGAACTTTGGAAAACATCTCCGCCAACTGCTCGTGGCGCTGATCAGCTTCCTGTTGTCGATGAAGGTTGCTCGCAAGGTTCGCGACCGATATGTGCAGTCGCCGGTCAGCAGAATCGCTCGATGGCGTAACGGTCGCGGCGTTGGCGGTCCACATAAACGCCGAAGACCAAGCGGCAGATAACAGCCGGATATCCGTATCTGCAACGGACTTCAAAACATCCGCGTCCGAACCCGCGAATCCCAACGCCCGCAACCAGTCAATATTCGGACGTCGACACGGCGGCAGAAAAAACTGCGGCACACCCAAGGCTGCGACGGTTCGCATCTTCTCCAGTCCCTGTAATGCTCCGGCGCGCGGGTGCGACGGTTGGTTCTGGCTGCCAAGGGATGCCAAGTTCCCAACTCCCAATCCGCCGTAGTGATGCGAAGGACCAACCAAGCCGTCAAAATTTGCTTCTATCGTCATTCCAGATCCTTACCGTTGGCTTTCAAAAATGTCTTTTAGGCCAACGCCAATTTCATCCGGTAAAACTAATGACGATTTCTCCAACGAGGAAACCGAATGCGAGCAATAGTCCGACGCGTGATAGCCGCTGGGACGATGATTGCCGCTGCGTCCGATGCCTCCAAAAGGTAGCCGACCGCTAGCCCCAGTCGTCTGGCGATTCCAGTTGACGATGCCCGCTTCAATTCGATCGATAAAGTAATCAAACGCAGACCGGTCATCGCTCAACAGCCCCGCCGACAACCCGTACTTGGTTCGATTGGCGCGTTCGATGGCGTCGTCCAGATCGGCCGCTTGTTCTATCAACAAGAGCGGTCCAAAAATCTCGCTGTCATCGACACAGCCATCCTCAACACGCAATAACCCCGGCGTCAAAACTGACCGGTGGTCGTCCAGGGGCTGACGCATTAAGTGACACTGATCTATCGCAAGGGCGCGCCATTTCTCTTGTCCCGCCAAAACGGCTTCAGCCGCCTCGGTCGATATCAAACTGCCCATCAACGGCTGGCTTTCCCCCAGCGGATCGCCGACTCGAATTTTTGGTATCGCATCAACCAATCGCTGAACAACTTTTTCGCCAACCTCTCTGTCAGCCAGAATCAACCGCCGAGCACACGTACAACGTTGGCCCGAGGTCAGGTACGCCGACAGAATAATTTCGTGGACCGCCGCGTCGATATCGCTGACCTTGTCAACGACCAGGGCATTGTTGCCGCCAAGCTCCAGCGCCAACATCTTCTCGGGTTGGCCGGCCAAGTTTTGATGCAGGATCTTTCCAACGCGATAAGAACCGGTGAACAAAACGCCGGCGACTTCATCGTCATAAGCAACCGCTCCGGCAACCTCAGCCACCCCATGAACCAAATTCAGCACGCCATCTGGCAACCCTGCCTGTTGCCAAGCACGTACCAAAAACTCGGCGACGGCAGGCGTTTGCTCGCTAGGTTTAAAAACAACAG
>CALDEW010000494.1 GCA_937942355.1 uncultured Pirellulaceae bacterium
CTTAGATTTAGGGTTGGAGGTAGTGGATGAGGCAACGAGTCCTGCCCATCCTTTACCCTTATAGTGGATCTTTAATGCAGTGGATCTTTAATGCAGTGGATCGTTTAATGCAGCCGCAGGATTCGTGGCCTCATCCACTACCCTGAAATTAAGACGTAACGCTGTACTAGTCTTTCCGAGCTCAACCGGGCACGCTTTTCATCAAACAGCAGCGTCGCTTTGTCGCCGATTTGGTTGAGCAAAATGTCATCTCTGTCTGCCAAACCAGAAAATCTCAGTCGATCCGTGTTGATGACTTTGACAATTGCTGGCGCTTAGGGTGACAGGTTGCAATTACAATCGGTACAACCGAAACGGAGGTGCCGCGCTATGCTGCTCGGCGACGACCAACGGGAAGAGTGCCGATGATGCGCTCGTAAATTGCTTCGACCTGATTCGACAAAATCTGAGGATCGAAGCGCTCGAAAACGAATGACTTGCCGGCTTGGCCCATTTTCCTCCGGCGCTCAGGATCGTTGGCAAGTTCGATGACGGCCTGCGCGATCGCTGCGGGTTGTTTGGGGGGGACGATCAGACCGCTGACTTGATGTTGAATGATCTCTGGCAATCCGCCGGTGTCAGAGGCGACTACGGGCGTTCCGGCGGCCAATGACTCCAGCGCCACTAAACCCAAAGGCTCCTCAATCGAAGGTACGACGGTTAAGTCAAAGGCAGCCATATAGTCCTGTACGTTTGACCTTAGCCCCAGCCATTTGACTTTGCCAAGTAATTTGCGTTTGAGCAAGATTCGTCGCATCCGCTTAACGTAGGCTTCATCGCGATTGAATCTTCCCAGTAAGACCAGTTTGAAATTAGGCACCGCCGCAGCGATTTCTTCAAGCGCTTTGAATAGGTAGATGTGCCCTTTTCTTTTCACCACTTCGCCAACCAACCCGATCAAGAAGTCACCTTCGCCGGTTTTCAGTTGCCGCAGAACTCGGCGCTTACTAAGTTCGGTGATGTCGTTGAACCGTCGTAAATCAGTGAAGCAGTGGACCGTTTCGATACGATTGTTGGGGACTCGATTGATTCGCTTTTGATAGCGACACGTCGCTTCGGAATTTGCGATGACATAGTCGTTGAATCGCCAATGCAGCTGAAACGAGCGATTATGCGCAGTTGCGATGACGGGCACACCGTTTTTCAATTTCAGCAACACGCCAAACGCGTGAGCGCGGCTCATGTGAGTATGGATAACGTCAAATTTTTGCTCTGCCATCCAGTCGCTGACGCGTTGGATCTCGGCTGGTTTGCGATCCATTTCCGAGTGAAAGAACTTTGCGCCGGGAATGTCTTGGTGCTCAATCCAGCCATCTTTGCGGCACAAAATGGTGACTGAATGTCCGCCGTCGATCAAATGTTCAGTCAGAAACTTACAGTACGTCAGCGCACCGTTTATGTGTCGACCGGAAGTTATCTGAAGGATATTCAAGTGGCTGAAGCGGATGCAGAAAGGGGGTGAGATTGAAAGCGGTGGCCAGTGTACAGATCAAATGCGAATCGACGCTATGTCAATTTGGGAGGAAACGCCGGGTTTTCCCCCATCGCAGGGAAGTTTTGCTACTTCCGGGCAAGAACCCGACTCAATCCGGTGAAGGATGCGGGAGGGCTGGCCTGCTGGCGCATCGGCCCAACACAAGTCGCCTCCCGTTGTAGTCATCGCGAAGGAAAAAGAGCGGCTGAATTGCTTCAGCCGCCCGAGTTTCAGTCTACACGTCAGTATGTCTAGTGAATCGGTTGCGAGAACCCACGACCCGCAAAGAAAAGTTCTTCGGTTGAGATCAACTGATCGCACAATCCAAAATTGGAATTCGTTGCAGGAGACGTGCTCATCAGGTTGTTTGCCGTAAATCCGTTGGTGGCTCCGTTGAGTCCCAATTGGAAGTCGCCTGGTGCAGACGAGAAGTCTTCTATGACCACACCGAGTGCAAAGACGTTGTTGGACATGTCGATACACATGGACGCAAATCCGGGTGGAATGTCATCGAAGATTCCAAAATCTGGAATATTATCCTCATTAATATCAATTGGGTTTCCAGCGTTATCTAAGACAACTGCGCTTTCGTAGGGGCGAGTGAAGAACTCTTCGTTATTAACCGCTTCGAAGTCGGTCATTAAAGCATCGCCCATATTATTGTTGACGTCTTGCCCACGGTCGTTTCCATCAAATGCGTTGTTGGTAACCACAGCATTGATGGTTGCCGATTGGTAGGTGTCGATGGACAAACCACGTTCGAAGTTGTCTTGGAAAAGGTTGTTGACGATTCTTGCCGAAATCCTACTGTTGTCGAATGCGTTGATTCGTACGGCATCTTGAAACAGTTGGTTGTTTTCATCTTCTAAACCGGAGACGGGCTGCTCGTTGAATCGCCCGTTGTTGTTGGCATCATTGTCGAAACCAGCACCGTTGTTGAGGATTCTATTGTTCCTGAAGTCAAGCAAGAGATTGGAGTCCCCAGCGGTCGCGATGTCGACTGCCGCTCCGGTTAACGCAAAACCTAGACCATTTCCTTGATCGACCGTGCCACCGTCGTCGCCGCCATCGGGTACGGGATTTCGCGGGTCAGCAGTGTCGCCACTGACGTCTGGGTTGGTTATTCCAGCAAAGTCTCTGACGAGAACGTCGGTGATCGTCAATCGAGTCAGGCTGTCCACGGCTGCTGAACTGTTGTCTCCAGAGGTGCGAACAACAATTCCTCGGGAACCGAAAACCTCGTTGAAACCAACAGGAGAAAACGGAGCGTTCGTCGCTCGATCAGTCTCTGCTGGGAGAACTTGGCTGACGGCTTGGATTTCAGATTCAGCGATTCTCACATCCGCCAGAGTGTTTCCTGCCACCGTGAGATTGATGCCGGTATCAGTATTAATTTGAGTGTTCTCAATTTCAACAACATTGATATTTTCTTGGCCTCCATTGGCAAAATTGAGATTGATACCTACGTCGCCGTTGAGGGTTGGGAATCCAGCAATATTAGCGTTCAATGATTTCGTAATGGTCGTATCAGAAATCGACGTTGTTGTAAACGAATTGCCAATGGAACTGACCGAGATAGCTTGAGCTGCTGACGTTGATCCTGGCAATTGGATATTCACGTTGCGGATGACGGTATTGATCTGAGAAGACGGAAGCCCATTGCCTCCATTAGCCGCGATGAAAATGTTTGCCCCAGAAGCTTTCGCGTTGTTGACCATCTGCAACGGGAAGCTGTTGTTGATAATATTCGCGTTGAGTATGCCGCCGTTGTCAGCCACCAGTCGAATGCCGTCACTCAAGTTCTCGCTGATCGAAATCATGTCGATGATATCAATGTTCAGCGTCGAGTTCTCACCAGAAGATGTCGCGAAGATACCTCGTCCACCGTTGTCGATGGTTAAACCTGTGACCAGGATGTCTTGTTGGGCCCCGTCTTCTGAAAGGACGAATTCCAGGTTGGAGCCCGCGCCGATGCCGTTGCCGTCGATCGTGCTGACGCCGCCGTTAGCGTTGCCTACAAACGTCATCTGGCCAGGTGTTTGGTTGGTAAAATCATCGGTCGTGATACCGCCACCGATGTTGTTGGTGACAGTGGCATTGATGATGTTCAGGTTTCCATCGCCTCTTCGGACCAGAATTCCAAGCTCCCCGTTGGAGTCAGACGTGTGCTGAAGGATGTCGATGGAACCACCGGCGGTTAAGTAGTCGGTAAGACGCAAACCGTCTCGACCATTGCTGCTGGTGATATTGTCAGAAAACGAAACTGAGGCTGCTTGGAAGTTTTCTAGGTGGATGCCGTCAAAACCATTGTTGCTGGCGTTATTGCCATTGATCGTGAATGTAGCGGTTGGGTCGACTGAATTACGAATAAAAAGACCATCAATACCGTTTCCAGTCAACGTATTATTGTTGATGTTCCAATCGCCCTGAGAGCTACTTAGCAGGATGCCGTATTCGTTGGTGTCAGTGATCGTGTTGTTTTCAATGGTTCCTGAGTTGGAGCGGTTTCCGTTAATACCATGGTCGGCTCCTGTGCCGTCGATGGTGACGCCTCGGACGATGTTGTTGTCGGCTAGAATCACGACGTTTGACGCGCCAGGATTAGTCAGTACAGCCGCGTCGCCGGTGTTTTCACCAATTCGGAATCGACGGCCGTCTTGGATGTCGATGATTTGTTCGGAGCCTGAGCCCAAGAGTAACTGACGATCTTGCAGTCTAATTCCGCCATCGAGCATTCCACCTGCGCCGACAACGATTACGTCACCGACACCACTGTTTGCCTGAGCGTCAGCCAGCGTGTCGAACGGATTCTCGGCTGTTCCATCGCCATCGATACCGACGCCGTCTTGAACGTGAACGACGTTGTAAGGCGCTCCGGTGAAGGGGTCGAGTGCAAGTTCGATCGCTTGGTTGAATCGAACGATGTGATCATTACGATTGGTCTCTTCAAGATCACGACCAATACCTGCGTACTCCGAATTTCGACCTCCGACGCTTCCAAAGACATATCCCAAGCTGAAGGATCCTGTTGTGCGGAAACGGTCGTCGTGGTTGATTTCGGCCCCCAAGATCAAACCGCGTTTGCTTTGAGCACCAATGCGGAGGCGTCCACCACCGAACGAATTGACGAGGTCACTACTGTATCCGTAGCCACCAATTTCGAACGTACCATTCATGAACGCCATTTGCTTGGGACGTAACTTCAGCGTCACGTCGAAGCCCGTCAATGCCGAATCGATCCCTTGTTGGAGAAGAATGTTGTTGCCCTGGAAGAATGTGCCTCCAACGGTTCCCTCGGATGAGAAGTTTCGGTTTCCGATGGGGAAGTAACCGTTACCGACAAGATCCCAGCGGCGGCTCTTAATCGAGGTATTAATTCCGAGCTGCGAAAAGTCGTGCCCGAAGTTACCTTGCTGGTCGCCATCAAAGTCGTACCAGACTCCCATGACAACGTCTGATTTGGCAGCCTTAATAGAAAAAACACGCTCGATACCAACGTTTGCAAAAAAGCCGCCATTGTCTTCGATGGAGTGATGGAGTCGAGCCTCAGTCAGCCAGCGTCCGTCCAGGAAATCTTCGAACAGGCGAGTCTTACCGCCGACGGTCAAATAGGAACCGGTGTAACCAAATCCTTCGTCAGCGAAGTTTGAGCCGATCCACATGCGGCCGGGCAAACCAACGTTGAGGTCGGTGGCGACGCGGCGAAACGTGTCAGGCTCTTGCACTTGGTTTCCAAACCTTGGGCCGGCGGCGAATTGAGCCGTGGCCATGTCGAGATCCATCCCGAACATTGCAGCGAACGCTGCGGCAAAGGTTACCAGTGTCAACTTTTTCTTCATCGATGTCTCCCGAGACGCGTCTCGACGATATCCGGACTGATTGAACTAACAGATTCCGCGCGGTTCTACGCCGGAAAAGTTATGCATGTAGTACAATCCATCGACACCGAATCATCGCTACCATTAGTATTTCCCTTACAATTGAAATAATTGTCACAACTTAACAGTGACAGCAAACGTGCTGACAGCACTTCGTAAATCGCGCTGTAGCGTAGGGCCGGTTCCCACCGGCCGAATGCTGTACTGGATGAGTCAGCGAGCCCCAACTCAACGAGCGCAATGAGCCTAACCGTGTCCGCCCAGCCTAACCGTGTCCGCCCAGCCCAAAGAGCCCTGCCGATCCATTACTTTTAATGGAAGTTCTGGATTCGTGGCCTCATCCACTACCGAGCGCGCCGCGGCACTAATTCGAGCAAAGCCGCTGGAAAACCAGCCTTAGAAATTCGGCCGCCGATCCAAGGCTTCCCGAAACCATGCCGCTAGCGGCCATCGAAACGTCATCAACACGGCAGAACTCGCCCGAGTCACTCACGCCGGGACGGTCGACGTGAACCAGTAGTTCGGCG
>CALDEW010000495.1 GCA_937942355.1 uncultured Pirellulaceae bacterium
TTAGGGCAATTTTAAGTTTCATGGGTAGCTCCTTATAAAAAACGTTTTTTTTTGGCGAGAGCTTCACGTCACCGTTGATCGGTCAACGATGGCCGAGAACATTCGCTGCGTAATTCTAATCTACCGACATGACTTTGGTGACGATGTCATTGTCGAAGTAGTTGATTTTCATTCCGGCGTCGATGACGATCTGTTGAGCATTGATGCCGCTTGAACGGGGACTGAGCAGGAAGCAGGCAGCGTCAGCGACTTCTTGAGTCTTGACTGCTTCACCACGCGGGATGACTTGTTCCGCGTATAAATATGCATCGACGTAACCGGGAATTCCAGCTGACGCTGATGTTTTTAGAAGGCCCGGGCATACCGCGTTGAATCGCACGTTGGAAAATTTGCTGAAGCTTTTGGCCAAAAACGCCAACGAACTGTCAAGCGCCGCTTTGACCGGTGCCATGAACCCATAGCTTTCACTGGCCATCGTGGTCGTTGAAATTGAAATGGTGATCACCGATGCGTCTTTGCTTAGTAGATCTTTGAATGCGTTGGCGATGGCGATGAAGGAGAAGCAAGAAATATCGAACGTGCGTAGTAGCTGTTGTTTTCCCGTTTCATGAAATGGTTTGATGCCACTTTCGTCGTAAGCCGCAAATGCGATCGAATGTACCAGACCATCTATGACGGGATGTTTTTCCGCGATTGCATCACGCACGTCAGTGATCTGATCTTCGAATTCGACGTCGCAGATGTGCAGCTCGCGATCGGCCATCAGTTTCTTCAAGCTTTCGGCGCGGGCGGCTGAACGGACGACGTAAACGATTTTCGCGCCAGCCTCTTCCAGCGTTTTCCCGATGTGCCAAGCAACGCTCTTCTTATTGGCCACGCCAAAGACGACGATCGTTTTGTCGGTGAGGTTTAAAAAACTCATTGGCTAATTTCAGTGATGTGAATTTGATGTTGATGGGGAAGGAGATGTTGATGGGGAAGGGAGCTGCAGGACTCGTGGCCTCGTCCACTACGCCACCCGTCCTTACTATCAGCCACTTCCTTTACCCGACTTCCGCGATGCTGCATGTGAAACTTAAGCGTACGGCGACCTTGCCATCGCATTTGGTGATACCCGTGAGGTAATACGCATTGGAGACGACCTCATCCAGCTTCACAGTCATCTCGATCGTATCACCGGGCAGCACCATTTTCTTGAACTTCACATCGGTCATGCGCGTCAGCACGGGTTTGCCAGAGAGATCTTTGGCCAGCTCTGACAACAGCACCGCCCCGGATTGGACGGTCGCTTCGCACAGAATCACTCCAGGGACCAGCGGTTGGTCTGGATAGTGCCCTTGGAAGAAATACTCGTCGCCGGAAAACGATTTTCGGCAAACAATTTCTTTTTCGCTCTGGCTGACAATTTCATCAACCAACAGCATCGGGGCGCGGTGAGGAATCGCCGCGTGGATTTTTTCCAAAGTCGAATGAGCCATGGTTTCCTAAGTTGCAACGGTGGGTGCGGATGAAATTTGATTGATCACATCATTGGCAACGATCACACCGTAGTTGATCGTGCCCAGCCAACCCGACATGATGATGCCACAACTTCCGGCGTGATACAGTCCGCCAATTTGCTCCGGCAAAGCACGGCTGACCGTCAGCCCTTCGAACTTGGTACCAAAGCTCGATCCGTTGACGTGTTTGGTGTAGTGTTCAAAGGTGATCGGCGTCGCGGCTTCGGCGTGTACGATCCGCTCGCGGCAGTTGGGAACGTATTTCTCCAGTGAATCAAGCGTCCCTTCGACCAGATCTGCTTTGCTGGCTTCGTATTCTTCTTTGGAAAGATTTGCCCAGTCACTGTAGTTGGCGTTGGTACTGGAAACGATCAGTGTCCGGCCTTTTCCTTGAGGCCGCGTATCGGGGTAGTAAAACGAAAAAGTGCGGCTGGTGATGTCACGGCTGAGCAACAGATCCGTTTGGAATCTTTCAGCGGTGCTGCAAAACAGCAGATCCCCCGTTTCGCGTGGCACCGTATCTCCATCGGCCATCGCCATATAGACCTGGGTACTGGAGTTATTCAACCGCACTTCTTTGGCATCATCGACAAATGATTTGTCAAATTTGTCTTCGCCGATGAGATCAAAAATCGTGGAACGCAAGTTTGCGTTGCTGACGACGGCTTTCGTTTTGATGGTCCGCCCATTGACGACCACCGACTCAACATTGCCACCGTTGACGTTGATTTTTTCGACGTCGCAATTGATTCGAACATCGACGCCGTTGTGCTTCATCTCCTTTTCCATCGACTTGACCAATTTGTCAGTGCCGCCTTGGAAAACGAATACCCCTTTGGACATAAAATTAGAAAAGACAATCCCGTAGGTGATCGCCGGGTCTTCCAGCGTTGAACCGTTGGCATAGGTAATCGGTTCCATCAGCAATCGGACCACGTCTTCACGTCCGGGAAAAAATTCCTCAAACAGTTCCTTCGTCGTTCGTTTCTGATCGTCGAAGAAATTCATGCCGCGCGCCATGTCGAAGAACTGATCGACCTTGGCCTGCTCGATTCCAAATTTCGTTGTCAATAGATTTGTAAAATCCTTGCGGTCGAACGTCGTCGACAGCGAGAACATCGGGTTGTCAAATCGAACGCCTTCAAGCGGTACGATGGAGTCGGCGATCTCTT
>CALDEW010000496.1 GCA_937942355.1 uncultured Pirellulaceae bacterium
GAAAACTTCCCCCGTGACATTTTTGTTATCCACAGGCGTCCATGACAATGTCAATAAATCTTCTGGCGTGGACCCAAGAAACTTTTTCATCAGTTCATCGTTGGGCAAGATGTCTTCTACCAAATCCGCCGAAGGGCCCAGTGGATGGCTGATTTCCTCTTTCGCCAGCGCATCTATGGGTTCCAAGCTCTGGCTCTGGCGGATGAACATGGCCAACGCTAACAGGCTGGCAGCGGCAACGGCCCAAACGAAAATTCCATTGAATGCCGAGCGCCGGTTTGAGCCTACTTCCGCAGAAGATTTCTTGCCGCGCTGGAGGACTCGGTTTTCATCGTCCGCTGCGGCATCAGCTTCCAGCGCTTGGACCGACTGAAGTCGAATGCGTTCTTGCAAGGCTGGGCTTAACGGCGATACGTTTGCGTGGGTTTCGTCCGCCGAGGTCGTTGTGATTTGCGAGACTTCCAAAGCGGCCAGGGAGAGCTCGAATCGTTCAATCTCTTGCGCGACAGCGCTGGGGTTGTCGGAACTTTGGATCAGCTGGTCCAGCTTCCTTTGATCATCCGGCGACAGCCCATAAGTGGATCGTTCGATGATCAGGTCGAGAATAACAGGTTCAAGATTCATGGGCTGTTTAGTTTGTTGGAGCTATATCTAACTGGAGCTTAATCCGCCAAGTTTTCCGGTGGCAGAACTGGCGTGGTTTTGGTTGGGGCGACTCTTGTTCGAAAGGGAGTAGGATTTTCTCTCAATCGCGTTACTGCCATCGGTCGACATCTTTCCTTTTGGCGCGCTTGGCACGTTGACGTTTGTTGTTTTATCCGCAGTCACGTTTTCTTTGAACAGCGATTCACGAATTTTCGTCAGGCCACGACGAATGTGTGTTTTCACCGTACCCAATTTCAAACCCGTTTGGTCAGCGATCTTCGAATGCGAAAGTCCATCAAACACACTCATCCGAATCACCCTTTGCTGATCCTCGGGCAATTGGTTCAGCAATTCTTTAGCAAGCGCCGCCTCTTCGTTGACTTCAAGCACTTCCAACGGATCAACAGATTTCATCTGCAAATGGTCGAACTCACATTGGACAAAATCCTTCTTGGCCATTTGTTTTCGTTGGAAGTCAATCAATCGCCGCCGAGCCACCATCGCGATGAAGGTCGTTTCGGTGGCGATGCTTTCGTCGAATGTCCCTGCCACTTTCCACAGATGCAGAAAAATATTCTGCACCGCGTCCTCGGCCAGCTGCACATCGGCGCACCTTCGGCGAGCCAGCGACCAGATTAAACCACTGTATCGCTGTAAACACTCATCAACCGCGGTTGTATCCCCGGCTGCAATCCTCGGCAGCACCGGCCGTGCGTTAGACAAAGAAACTCCTTATTCCACTAATCGCTTGATATCGACGGGTTCGTAGACCCACCAAAACTGGATTCAAATAGACCTGTTTTGGATCAAAATTGTGCCCAGATTTTTCCTTTGATAGCAAAAACGACAAAAAGACAGCATTTATACGCCCATAAATTAGCGTCGGTGCTTGTAGCTTTTCCAAACGAAAAAAGCTTCTCCATCGAGAGATGAAGAAGCTTCGAGATTTTCAAATTGCCGACCGGGCAAAAGCAGAATCAGTGGGCGTTACCAGCCGCGGCATCCGCCACCACCATAACCGCCTCCGTAAAATCCTCCGCCATAAACGGGTCTTACGAATTGTTGCTGAGGGTAATACACCTGACGTGCTGGTGCGTAGTATTGCGGTTGAGTGTATTGGTATCCGCCCCGGTAATTATTGTAGGAGTTGTTTTGGATGGCGCGCCCAGCGACACCTCCTACCAGCCCACCAATTGCCGCACCGGCAAGTGCTTCGTTGTTTTGGTCGCCAATGATGGCACCAAGGATCGCTCCACCGACAACGCCTTGACGGGGGCCAAATTGAGCAGAAGATGTTTTGGCAAAAGTACTGGCAATGATGGCGATTGCCAAAAATGCGCTTATTCGAGTAATGGTCATGGTCTTTATCCTTAGGGATTGGCTACGATAGTTTTGCCACAATACAAAGTTCTAACAATAAGTTGTCGCTAAAATTGAGGCATAGATTCTGCGCATCGAAAGCTTGAGAGCGATCAAAAACGCTGTCTCTCCGACCCCTTGGATAGTAAAAGTTGGTTTTCAACGCAAGATTAAACGGGTTTTCTGCCAGCAGGCATTCTCTGTAAAACCTGTTAAACTGTAGAAAAATACAGATTCCAAGTGAGAGGCAACCTTGTCAAAATTTTCCGGACCAATTCCGCCAGGTCAAATGATCCGCAGCTTCTCAGCTGTTGCGATAGGCTATTTAGCTAGCTATTTTTTCTGGGTGGTCGGCTTCTTGTTAATGAGCTGGACGCCGACTTTCTTTCCAGAGGTGGCTGCTGGGTGGGCGCTGCCAAGTGAAGAATTCGACCAACAATGGGCCATTGATCCTACCCAGTTCGTCCCCAGCAGTCTCTTTTGGACTGTGTTTGCGATCGGGGTGCTGGGAAGCTTTCTATCCGGTTTTGTCGTGGTGAAGATCGCTCCCTTTTCGCGCTTTGGACATGTCATTTTCGTGGCCGTGGTTGTTTTGGTTAGTTGGCTGCAACAATTGATTTCGGGCGAAAACCCTGACCAGTTTCGCTGGATGATTCAGCTGTCGATGGTGGCATCGGTGTTGGCGACGGTTTTGGGCGGCAAAATCGGTTGGCGACCGGACATAGAAACAGACGCGGACTTCGAAGATCAAATGTTGGAGTAGACCTTTAATCGTCAGCGGTAGTCCAGCGCGCGACGTGCCAGAAACGCGCGTCAATTAGACAGACTTACGCTGCTGGGAATGGGTGCCCGGAACTGCTGACAAAGCTTCCTATTCAGAAATCAAATGAACACACGTTTACTTTCAAAATTCTTAGGCATCCTTGCCATGCTGATTGGCGCAGGAATGCTGTTCAGCCTGATCTGGGCATGGCCGCGTCTGGGTTGGCATACCGATGCAGTCGTCGTCGCCGAACATTGGGAAGTCGGCGGCATCATTGGCTTGATCGCCAGCGCCGCGATCAGCTGGTGCGTGGGTGGCCTGTTGATGCTGTATGGAAAGTCGGCCCAAGGAAAACTGTTTCGCAAAGAAGCGCTGGCGGTGGTCGGATTGAGCTGGATTCTGGCAACGGTGCTCGGAGCACTGCCGTATGTGCTCAGCGGTACATCGCGCGGCCCGTCAATTCGAATCTTTGATCAACATCAGGCGGTGATGGTAAATGAATCGCCGTATCTCATTTGGCGATCCTGGCGGCCGGTCGAGATGGAGCCGCGCGAATATCAAGTCCTCAAAACGGTGGCTGAATCTAACGCGCGTGGTATCGACCGACGCACGCTGGTGCAGCGGTCGGGCGTTGCCAACGCGGCCGAAATTTTTCGCTTCCTGCAGACCAAGCCCGATTTCGAACATAGGATCATAGGGCCGGGCGATATCTCCGACGCGCCCGCCGATCGAGCGTCTCATTTTCGGCAGTCTTGGGTAAAGATGACACTGGTCGATTCCATGTTTGAAGCGCAATCGGGTTTCAGCACGACCGGAGCCACGGTGCTATGCGATTTAGAAGATCCTTACCTGGTGCCGCATTGCATTTTGTTCTGGCGAGCAAGCACGCACTTCTTGGGCGGGCTGGGAATCATTGCATTGTTTGTCGTGTTGTTGGGGCAGGGGTCTGCGGGTAAATCGCTGATGCGAAACGAAACGCCGGGCCCGTCACAGGAAAGTTCCGGCGCGCGGATGCAACATACGGCTTGGTTGTTCGCGGCGACTTACGCGGGACTGAATGTGGTGCTGGCGATCATTCTCTACTTCTTTGGAATGAACGCTTTTGATTCGATCTGTCATGCATTTGCGACGATGGCGACAGGCGGGTTTAGCACCTACAACGCCAGTTTGGGTCACTTTGTCAAAGAGGGCACCAACGGGATCGCGATTGAGTACACGGTGATCGTGTTTATGCTGCTGGCCGGTACCAATTTCACGTTGTTGTTTCTGTGCTTTACCGGCAACCCAATGGCGATGTTCAAAGACGTTGAATTCCGGACTTATATCGGGATCATCGCGGTGGTCACTTTGTTTGTTTGTGCCCTGGGATATATTCACGGCGATTCGGATTTTGACACGTTTGAACATGGCTTCCGCAACGGTCTGTTTCAAGTGATCTCGATCATCACGACGACAGGCTATGGGACGGCTGATTTTGACGCTTGGAATGACTTTGGACGCGGTGCGTTGCTGTTGCTAATGTTTGTCGGTGGGTGTGCAGGAAGCACCGGCGGCGGACTGAAAGTGATTCGTTATGTACTACTGGTGAAGATTTTGGGTTTGGAGATCGAGCATGCTTATCAACCACGAGTCGTTCGATTGTTGAAGATCGGTGGCAAGCCATTGGATGATCAAAACCTGCGTCATTCGATCGTCGTGTACTTCACTTTGATTGCGACGTTGTTCGCTTTTGGATTCTTGTTTGTGATCTTGTTCGAACCGGACGCGACTTGGGGCATCAACAGCGGGAACAAGCTGATCGATTCAGCCAGCGCCGTCGCATCAACGCTGAACAATATTGGGCCGGGATTGGGGACCGTGGGCGCGACGCAAAACTATGCCAGTTTCAGCCCGTTGACCAAATCGTTGTTTATCTGGTTAATGATGCTGGGCCGCTTAGAGGTGTTTCCGGTTTTGATCCTGTTGGCACCCGGATTTTGGCGAGACCAATAACTCTTCCTTCGCCCGTTACGCAGAAACCTGTTCCGTAGGAAGCTATGGCAGCTGGACCAAAACAAATCTACAAACCCGAATTGATTTTTCGTGTTTTGGTTTTATTGGTGGCAACAACGGCGCTTTCGATGTCGTTTGTGATGACGGTCGAAGATGACCAAGAGGTTTACCTTCCCTTTACTACCGTGCCGATGCCCGAAATGTGTGGCTTTCGAAGCTTACTGGGCGTGGGTTGTCCTGGTTGCGGCATGTCGCGCGCGTTTATCTCAATCAGCAATCTGGAGATAGACAAAGCGCTGGCGTTCAATTCAGCCAGTTTGATCGTGTATCTTTTTGTGGCGATTCAGATCCCATGGCATGCAATGCAAATCTACATGACGTTCTTGCGAGGTGGACCGATCGATACTTGGTGGACGCTGTTGCCGCCGATGGGTGTGATTATTTGGCTGATCTGGTGCTATTGCTACCGGTCGTAGTGTTCTCGTCCACTTCAAAAGTAGCTACGCTCGCCAGAGCGTGGGCTCAATCGCAATCTTTAGGCATCCACCGTCTGGCGACGGTAGCTACATCGAAAGTTAAACGATCTTGAATAGCGTTTCGCTTTTGAGCACAGCGCAGGTGTCGGGGAAGGTGTGATAAGCGCGAATCTTTACGTGGTTGATAA
>CALDEW010000497.1 GCA_937942355.1 uncultured Pirellulaceae bacterium
TGGTCCTTCATGTCGTTTCAAGTTTTAATAGCTCAGCTTTTCTTCAGAGCCCAGTAGTTTCGATTTCTTACAGGAAAAAAAACCAACTGTTGCTGTGTTCCAACTTAGATTTAGGGTTGGAGGTAGTGGATGAGGCAACGAGTCCTGCCCCTCCTTTACCCTTTAATTTAGCCTTTAATTTAGCCTTTAATTTAGCCTTTAATTTAGCCTTTAATTTAGCCTTTAGTGCATCGTTTAATGCAGCCGCAGGATTCGTGGCCTCATCCACTACCCTAAAATTAAGCCGTAATGCTGCAATAGATTGGCGTTTAATTTCCACTGCGAGTTCGGCTACCAAGGCACCTCCATTTGCCCGACGATGTCTCTGGCCAAATGCTCAATCAGTTGCTGTTGAGCGGTGGTCAGCGACTGGCCGCCCTCGGGGATGAAGGTCACGCTGCGATCGAGCCTCAAGGATTGTCGTTGCATCAATGGAACACCCGCGCGGTCGGTCCATTGGACTTCCAACCGCCAACCGACATCGACCGAACGAGGTTCGTCCGTGATGTTTTCGCCAACGACTACTTTTCGGTCCCGCAGAATTCTTCCCGTTAGAAAGCTGTTTGCCAAAGCAGGCTCGGTGATCGTCAACGGCGTGTTGTTCGCAATTTGCTTGACCACCGCTTCGGTCATTCGCTGACCCAGAAACCGCCGGTATGAGTCGGACTCGAACATCGCGACGTGCACGGTGCGAATGTCGCTGCGGAACAGGTATTGATTACCCAAGTGATATCCGGCACAACCTGAAGCAAACGGCAGCAGCGCAAACACTATCCCGGCTATCAACAGCATCGGGATAGATTGCGTTCGAATCATGGAGCGATTGTAAAAGGATCGAATTGGATTTCAGATATGACGGTTTATCGGAAAATGGTTTGGCCTGAGGTGGACAGGATAGGCTTCTCTGGATTTCCGTCGGGGAAAATATCGGTCAACCATTGAGCCGGCGGAGCAGGCGTTGCCGGTTTCGCGGCGACCGTCGCAATTTTCTCGCTTAAGCCATTTTCGAATATCGTGTTTGAGTGATTCTCTTGAACTTTTTCGTAGTAGATTTTCGCGGCCAAGTTCTGCCCCTTGCCCTCATAAAATTCGCCGATCTGGTAATCGCGTTGGGCAAGTTGGTTTTTGATCAGAGTGTTTTGCTGGTTAAGTATTTCCATGTGCTGCTCCGCTTCGTTGGGAAACTGCCTCACGATTTGCTGACGAAGCTTATCCGCCTCCACCAAAGGCAGCCCGTCATAGTCAGGACCACGATAGGATTTCAAACGAGATTCCAACTCCAACATTTGAGAGTTAAATTGATATTCACTGCCAGGGTAGTCCTTCCGCAAGTACGAAAAGGTCTCCGCGGCATCTTCGTGACGATTGATTGCCATGTAGGCCGTTCCCAGCGCATAGGTCGCGTCATCCGCCAGTTTCCCGGAGGGGTCGTCAATGCGGATGCGATGCAAAATACGCCGCGCCTCTGACGCGAGGCTGAACTTCGGGCGTTTGGGGTCTTTCAATGAAACCACCGACGCACCGTTTTTCTTAAGATCCAACCAATAGATTGCGATCGCATAGCGCCGCTGTTCGGCGCGGTCGAGGTACCGAGTACCGGAGTATTGAGTGATCAATCCTTCGTACGCCCGGTTGGCTTGGACGTAGCGATTGGCGAAGAAGAATGATTCCCCTTCATAGAAGAACGCATCCTCGGCCAGTGAACTCTCTGGCCATAACGCGCCGGCGGTTTTGAATTTGTTGGCGGCACTGATGAAGTATGGTTCATGCTGTTGGCCGTCAGGGTTGGCGGTGATCGCTTGGGTACCCTGCTGGTAAAACTGTTTCCCTTCCTCGTAAGCAGCTTCGGCAGCGTTTTTGTTTTCGCCTGTTGAGAAACGAGTCTTCAGCGTGGTGCCGATCTGGCTGGGCGCGAAATCATCGAGCAACAAACGGTTGGAGTCACGTGAGCCTAAGGGATCAAGCGGATCGTCGTTGCTGGCGAAATCGCTTTTATCTCGTTTAAAGCCTTGGGATATTTCATTGGCTCCTTTTTTCAAAGAAGCACAACCCGAGCAAATAAACATCAACGTCATCAGCGCTACCAGCGCTGATACCGATGGAGAGTAGACATGTTTTGAAAATCGACGCATGCTTGACTTCCTTGTCATGCAAAATTCAATTCGACAGATTACCCAAGTACTTATGCAGTCTCGGCGGATGGCCTATCAAATGTGTTATGTACTTATTGATCAACTGTCTTACTTCTCCGTAGCCCGGATGGTTCGACAAATCTCTCAAGCTTTCATCGACTTGTTCGCCAATAGTGCGATCAGCGTCGATGCTTTCTTTTCGTTCAAGTTTAGGTTTTGGTGGATTCTTTTTCGTCATCGTCAGCAGCAGTTCCAATCCTTCGGAACTTAAACTGACAACATTTGTTTTTCCTGGGCGGCACTTCTGACAAATAATGCCGCCTCGGTTCAATCCAAATTGGACTCGGCTGACCGTTGTTTTGGGACGACCGCAGTCAACACAGTTTGTCAACATTGGCAAATGCCCCAGTAAATCTAACAAACGAATCTCGAAATTGATCAACGCATGTTTTGTGGAAACCCCGGTACTATCGGAGCTCCCTAAATCGTCCCCTTCGACTAAATCCACGGCATCGATCAAACCGATCGCCGAAACCGCTTCGTCGAATAAATCCTCGTGAGGATCCGCATCGTCGGTCATCAGATTCAGCAACTCGATCAAATACAGCCCAGCATAAAACCGATCCAAATCTTTGGCAGAGCTTCGAAAGCGCCGCTGAAGTTTGGCCTCAGTTAATATATCGAGCGATTGAGACGATTTGTGGAGGAACACTATTCGACAGATCGCAATTAGGTCAAGAGCAGCTTCGAAGGGGCTTTTCTTTCGGCGCGCCCCTTTTGCTATTGTTGATATCTTGCCTAGAGTCCGCGTGAATAGCGTTACGATGCAGCTGGTTTCGCTGAATTCGACCACACGCAAAACGATGGCATCGGTTTTGATAGGATCCATAGCAAAAGTTTACCGAGCGTTTCACGCAGTGGCTATTGCGCTTCGATTCCCGACGATAGGACTCTTTTTTTCGGGCAATCGAAGCGATGGACTCGTTGCCTTGCCCACTACCCGGGCACAGATTCCGTGCTCGCCTTGAGACGTGAATAACCAAAGAAAAAGCTCGACCGGAGTTTTCCAGTCGAGCTTTGGGGTTTGCTAGGACGTGCCGAAACGTGGTTGATCCGATAATCGGACGGTCTTCTGAGGGAGAATTGGAGGGGGGGAGGAGGAAAAGTCCCAATTAATCAAAAAATCAACCTGCTTCGCCGGTCCTGAAACCGCTGTTGACGGTGATCGTCTCGCAAAAATCACTCGTCAACTTGAATTGTCAATCGTAACTGTAGCTCTACACCCACACTTAACGACCCACGTATTCTAACTGGTGTTCATTAAATTTGTGTGGGATTTTGAGGCGTGGCATAAATTTTGTCAACAATTTGTGCTAACAACCGCTTCAAAAGGTAAACAATTTCACATTTCCCGCGTTGTCATGGACGCCCCGAACACTGGGACAAAGCAGGCCTCCCCTCTTCACAGGGCCAAAGCGTCTTGAATCGACCTTTCGACCTTAATAGCCGCAGCAGTCAAACTCAGCCAATTCTCTTGAATCTGCTGGCAATCTTTCGAGCAACTTGTTTTACTGGTTCTGATCCATCCAAATATCGACCAGAGAATTATCACTCCATGAAACAGAAACTCACGGCCTTCGATTCGCCAATCGGCTGGATTGGAATTTTAGATTGCGAAGGCACGCTGCAGCACATCAAGATTGGCTTTGTTAACCAAGCCGATCTGATGCGATCTTTTGCTGCTTATGAAGTCGGCCCCTCTCGCCCGACCGGCGATCGTTTAAAGATAAAGCAGCGATTCGAAAGCCTGCTCAGCGGAAAACCGGACGACTTGCTGGATATCCCGATCGACACAACCGCGCTGACAGAGTTCCAGCAATCGGTCGTCGACCAGTGCCGCCGGATTCCGTTTGGTAAAACGGTCAGCTACGGCCAATTGGCGGCACTCGCCGGCCGCCCCAAAACGGCTCGCGCCGTCGGTACGGTGATGAGCAAAAACCGCTTCCCGATCGTCGTTCCCTGTCATCGCGTTGTTTCAGCATCGGGAATTGGGGGTTTTACATCTGCGCAGGGTTTAACGACTAAACGGATTTTGCAGGCGATTGAAACTAATCAAGACAGCATCGATTAGGTATTACCAACTGTTTTCGCATTATTTGCTTTAACTGCCACAAAATCCTGTTAGGATCGGATGCAAGGTTTTGATCTGAGTGACTGCGCTCAAGTCAGCCGGTTTACCCGCCAATCAGCGGCGGCTCTAAGTTGAGTTCCTTGTGAAAGTTACTGTTAATGTTTGATCGAAAACCTGCACGATTGCTAAACAACAACGGCGTCCCTGAAAAGCTTGTCAAAGCGTCTGACCAAGGCCAAGAAACGGAACTGATTGGCTACCATCAAGATCGCGGTCTGCTGGGCCAACCGGGTTCTTTTTACGTCGGCATCGGGTTGGGAATTATCTTTCAAGCCGCTCTCATTACGATCTCTATCTCGATGGCTTAAGAGGGCAAAAGCGATACCGGCTAATTTTTCAAGGTGTCTTTTCATCACCGTGATAGCGTTTTTTCCGTTGTTTGAGGATCAATATCCTACCCTTGGTCAAAAATCGTACAGTTGGCTCAAAAAAAAAACGCTCGTTTGAACCGCACTGTTAGCGTGCGATTTACCGAACGAATCGTAACAGCCGTCTCAATCTGAAGATTTTATCTCAAATATAGCTGCCAAGATGGTTGGACCGCAGCACGTGGCTGGTTAGCCTTAGGCTTGAAATTTCCGATGGAGTTGACTCGCCGAAGCCAACTTCATCCCTCTGACCATATCTTCACGGATGAAGCACTTACATCTTGTCCAAAGACGATAGCAACAGGAGTTAGGATGCGTTCAATTTTGGTAGTCTGCTCAATCGTTCTGGTTGTCACTTCCATTAACCCCGAAGCAACATTTGCTGCAGCCCCGCAAGCTTTCCACGCTTCAAGAGCGGGTGCTTACACAAGCTTCAATGGCGGAAGCAGTAGCAACAGTGATCAATATCGTTCACCCGGCCAAATGCTTGAACAGGCCAACAACCTCGGGCTCAAAGGCGAACTCAACGATGCGCTAGAAATCGCAAGACTGGCCTACGAACAAGCTCAACATGATCCCGCGTTTGTCATTAACTACATCGAGGTCTTGACGGACCTTGCCATGGTCGATGGCGAAGCCAACAAAAACATTTTGAACTTGGTGATCAAAGCCGCAAACAGTTTGAACAAGTCAAAGATCTGCAACGGACAAACCGACGCTGAACTTTCTTACCATTTCATGGTCGCTTTGGGCGAGTTAGCCGATACCGTGTTCGATCTCAATGAGAGAATCGCTGCTCAGCTATATTCGGCTCAGGGAAAAATTGCTCGCAATCTCAAAAACAACCCTGGCTACCCCAGTGAATCGCTCCAAATCCTAGGGCAACCCTTAATGAACCTTGCTAAGGCCAACGCCATCGGAAAAAGAGCAGAAGAAGCTTTTGACGCGATGACGACCGCCTTTGAAATTGGGTACACAAAGTTTGATGATGTCATCGAAGACCAGGTCTTTGCCGATTTGGATCAAGCCAGACTTGAAGATGTGGTTTCCGTTCACCAAACCGCTTATCGCAAAAAGGTGGAACAATGGAGTCGCACCGCTGTCTCCAGTTTCGAAAGTTTCAAAGTTGATTTCGACGTCGCCAACGTCAACGGCGGCCGCATCTCGTCCGACGACGCCATTGGCAAAGTTACCGTCGTTGACCTTTGGGCAACTTGGTGTGCACCCTGCCGTGACGGCATTCCACACTTTATCGAACTCAAGAAGAAGTTTGGCGGCAGTAAAGTAGAAGTCATCGGTATTTCGATGGACGACACCGAAGACCCGGCCTCCGCAGTCGACGCTGTCAAAAGTTTTGGCATCGATAACGATGTCAATTATACGCTTGGCGTTGGTACCGAAGCGATCAAGAAGCAGATTCCTGGCAAAGTGCTGTTGCCGACGACGCTGTTCATTGATCAGACCGGCACGGTACGTTATGTCGCTCAAGGCTATCATGACTACGACCAGTTAGCCGCGATCACGAAACTACTTTCGTCTGAGTTCACTTCGGCCAGTACGTTTGACACAGCGAGTCGTTAATCGCCTTATGGC
>CALDEW010000498.1 GCA_937942355.1 uncultured Pirellulaceae bacterium
TTGACGATCGGCGGCTGGACCTCGGCGGCGGATTTCGGCCGGAACACCTCGACAATCACTTCTGCCTTCTGCCTTCTGCCTTCTGCCTTAAATGGAGCGATTAAGAAGTAAACTGCGTTGTAAAACTTTCCGTGTTTTTTCATAGTGACGCCTAAAGAACTGTTGTTGGGAATTTCCTTGTCAGCGGAGCCTCCGCTAAATTTGAGACAACCTATTACAACGAAACGCGCGCTTCAAGCCCCCATGGAAATAGTGGAGCAATGTTCAACTAAACCTCGCAGCAGCCCAACCTGCCTAAACTTCGCTTTCACGTGTTGGGCTCAGATTTGAAAGTTCGAATTCAAAGTTATCGAGGTCTTGATAGCTCAATCGACATCGCCTTTAGGGCGAGCGGCAGAGAGGAATATACCGTTGAAAGCTTGCTGGTCGGCCGATAAAGTGAAAGTAGCTTATTGGATATATTTTGGTTTGGGAGCGAGTCACCATGGACGGTGCTGCAGATGAGTTGTTGGTTTTGGCCGCGAAGCAGTTGAAGGGATTCGAACGTCGAAAGTTCCTTGCAAGGACTTGCAAGAAGCTCTGTGATGGCAGTCCACGAAAAACGGAGGCGCGGTTTGGGTGGGGGCGACAGACAGTTGCCAAAGGACTTCGGGAACTGAAGCAGAACAAGCCCGAGCCGAGACCTACGGAGTCGAAGCCACGTGGTCCGCTTCCCAGTGAACAGAAAAACCCTCAACTGGCAATCGACATTCGCCTGATTGTTGAACCGCACACGCACTCCGATCCTGAGTTGAAAACCTCGCGGCAGTACACGAATCTTTCTGCGGCGGAGGTTCGCCAAGCCCTCCTTGCAAAAGGATACCAAGACAGTCAATTGCCCAGCGAGCGAACGATTCGGGATATTCTCAATCGCATGAACTATCGCCTCAAACGTATCCAGAAAGGCAAGCCGCTCAAGAAGACAGAGGACACCGACGACATCTTTGCGAACGTGCATGCTGCGCGTGAACAATATCGCGACGATCCTGAAACTATGGAGATTTCGGTCGATACCAAAGCAAAAGTCAGTCTGGGTGAATATGCCTTGGGGGGAAAAAACAAGGACTGATAGCCAGGGCAACGTTACCAAAGGCTGGGACCACGATCCTCCGGCAAAGGAAAAGTTGGTTCCCTTCGGGATTCTGATTCTCGCGTCTGGAGCGTTGACGCTACTGTTTGGCAATCACGAAACGAGTGACTTTTGGGGCGACTGCTTGCGTGCCTGGTGGATTAGCGTGCGAAGCAAACATCGCAAAATTCGTCGGCTGGTTATCTATCTGGATAACGGGCCCAAGAACTCCGGGGTGCGCACTCAGTTTCTCAAACGGATGGTCCAGTTCGCCGATTGGTCCGGTTTGGAAATCCGACTCATCTACTATCCGCCGTATCACAGCAAATACAATCCGATTGAACGATGCTGGTCATCCCTGCAGAAAAAATGGAACGGGGTTCTACTCAAATGCTGGGAAATCGTTGAAGCCTGCGCGCTACGGATGAACTGGAAAGGAGTTCATCCAAGGGTGATGCGAATCGAAGGCAATTATCCTACCGGTGTGATCGTTCCAAAAACCGAAATGAAGGAAATCAATAAACGTCTTCAAAGATCTAAAGCACTAAGGAAATACGACATCACCATCACGCCAAAACGTACTCGCGGCAGGTAAAATTAACGCCGCCGCTCGCCTAGTAACGAGAAAAAACGATCGCGCTGAAGTTGGTTAATGTTTAGCAAAACATTGAGTTCAAACACGATTGACATAACTTTTTTAGAACGCCCACCAGAAGATTGGAACTTGTGAGAACGCATTTTTGAACGTGTGGGGCAAGGGCAGTTGCGAACTGTTGGCCCCGTATGCTACGTCTCATTGGGTGCCCGGCGCGTTGAGCATATCTGAAATAGGCAATATTTTGGCGCCACTGTCGTCGATTAAGAGGATACCAATTAAGCGGCTGTCGGCAGAACGGAGTACGGGCGTGCCATGCCATACGGCGCGGTCACCGGTAAATTCACTAATGGCAAAATGGGAAGGTTTTTCCGCATTCCATTTCAGATGCGCTGCTTTGATAGGCAAGTGATGGTAAACATTTTTGTCCAACGATTTCCGTACCGCGGTGCAGTTGGCGGGCTGGGCATCTTTGGCGACGTCTGACAGTAAGATCAACCCCGTCGTGTCCGGGATCTCCGAAAGCGTCGCCAGGGCTTGCTCGCCAGAGGAAGCATTGAGCAGGGGCTCGCCGGCTTCGGTTTGAATCGAGAACGAATCGTCCAACGCGTTTTCTTTCACTTTCAGAAGGTCAGCGGGATAAACGACCACCGCGCAATCGATCAGCTTAACACCAACGCCGGAGAAACGTTCAGAGCGTGTTCGTTTTCCAATCCCCAAAAGTCCCGATTCCGTCCATGACGCCGTCAGGTTGATCGCTCCGCGCAGGTCAACCGAAGTCGCGCGATAGTTGTTCGCCGCTTCGGCCCAAGCTGGATCGGGAGCGGCCGCCAGTGGAAACGCATGGCCTGGTTCGACCGGCTGTCCATCGCCGGTGACCAACATCGAAACGCCGCCTCGGGCAAGCGTATCCAAAGATTCGGTTTCCAACTTGAGCCCCTTGGTTAAGCTGAAATCAAAATCAACACCGCCAGTCGCCCAAAACTTCGTCTCCGTTGTTACCAGAGAACGGTAAGGAGCTTCGACCTTCCCGCGCACCTCAACCAGTCGCGCGTCAGGCGAAAGTTGAACGGAGAGGATACTGCCAACATCGACACCGCGAAAATGAATTGCTGACCCAACGTTGACGCTGTGCCGCGCGTCGGCCTGGAGCAAGATCTCGATTCCCTCGGCATCACCATCGTCCACTGGCGCGTTTGCCAGCCCGTCGAAATGCCGTTTACGCGACTGCTCCGGATCACCTGGTTGGACCTCGATATACTTGTGGCCCACCGCAGTCTCCAATCCGGAGACTCCCGAGATACTCAGCTTAGGCCGCACAATCCAGAACCTCGTCCCCTCCACCGCCAGTCTTTTCGCGGTCGGGAAAAGTTGGACATGGACATCGACGGCATCCATGTCATCGGTCAAGTGAATCGACTCGACCACGCCCACGTCGATGCCTCGATAGCGCACGACGTCTTCGGCCTTGAGCCCATGTCCTTGGGGGAAGTGGATTTGAATGTGCGTGCCGCCCGAAGGCATCGAATAGACAACCAGCCCGACCGCCAGAATCAGACACGCTAGGGCAAGCCACCACAGACGCGAACCGGCCAACATTGCCTTGGAACGATCTGCGACCACGGCGGTGGGGTAGCTGGACGGATCTGGCGAGGAAGTTGTTTCGTTGGAATCAGTCATTGGGTTTTAGTCTTCCCAAATCGCATGAGGGTCAAAGGAAAGCGACGCGAGCATGCTCATCGCGACGCAAAGAATAAACGCAAAAATCGCTGGGCCAAAACTGAACTGAACCATGTCACCCAGCTTCACCAGCATCACCATAAAGGCCAACAGCATCACATCCATCATGCTCCACTTGCCGAAATGTTCCATCATGCGCAGCGTGAACGCTTTATGTTTCCGCTGAAAAATTTCTAACAAACTAAGTTCGATCAGCAGCACAATTTTGGTCAGTGGAAAGATGATCGAAAACAGCATTACAACGCCGCCGACGAAGTAGCTGCCATGTCGGAACAACTCCATCGTCCCGCCCAGAATGCTGGACTGGTGAGTGATGCCCAGTTGCTCGATTCGCAAGATCGGCAGCAATATTGCCGGCCAAAATAGAAAAAACGCGCCCGTTGCTGCCGCCGCAGTTCGGCTGGCCGAGGTCATGCGATTAGCAGATTGAGACAATCGGCTGCCGCAACGCACGCACAGCAGCGCCTGATTTTGTTCGACATGGGGCGCCTGTTGGATCAACCCGCAGCAATGGCAAGATTTAAGTTTTGTCGTCATAGACAGTGCTTAAAAAAATGGAATGAACTAATATGATAACCTTTGTTGGCACAAAATGGGACGCGTGTCAGTGGCGGCGGTCTTTCGCCCCGCTGGGACTCATTGCTTCGTCCACTACGTCCTAGCGGTAGGGCGCCAGATCTCCGGTGTAGCGAAACCGCAGGGCCGGCGCCAGTACCGCTTGAATTGGAAACATCAAACCTTGAACAACCAGCACCTCAACAATCTGTGGATGCCATATACACAGATGAAAACGGCCCCGGCACCGCTTCACGTTGCATCCACCGACGGCGTGCGGATGACGCTGGCCGATGGCAGGGTACTGATCGACGGGATCGCGTCTTGGTGGACGGCTTGCCATGGATACAACCACCCACACATCGTCGAAGCCATCATTCGGCAAGCGCAGCAGATGCCGCATGTTATGCTGGGCGGGATTGTGCATGATCAAGCGCTGACATTGTCTCAGCGGCTTGCCGGTATGACGTTGGGCCGCCAATCGAAAGTTTTCTTCAGTGAAAGCGGGTCGGTGGCGGTTGAAGTGGCGCTTAAAGTCGCGGTTCAGTACTGGATGAATCGTGGCAGTGCGGACCGAAAAAAGTTCATCTGTTTTGCGGGAGCTTATCACGGAGACACCACCGGCGCGATGGCAGTTTGCGATGCCCAGGACAGCATGCACTCGCATTTCAAGGGCTATTTGATCGAACAGTATCCGCACGCGATCCCCAAAACTGACCAACAGCGTTCGGCGTTCGCAGATTTTGTCGGGCAGCACACCGGTTCCATCGCTGGTGTCATCATTGAACCGTTAATTCAGATGGCCGCTGGGATGCGCATGCACGCGGCGGAGGACTTGAACTTCATCCACGGCATCTGTCAGCAGCATGAACTTTTATTGATTGCGGACGAAGTGGCGACAGGGTTTGGCAGAACCGGCAGCATGTTCGCCTACGAACAAACGGATTTCAAACCGGACATCCTTTGTTTGGGTAAAGCTCTAACAGGAGGTGCCGTTCCATTGGCGGCAACGATCGCCAACGAAAAAGTCTATTCCGCATTTCATTCCGATGACGCGCACGACGCTTTGATGCACGGGCCCACGTTTACCGGTCAACCCATTGGGTGCGCGGCCGCGAATGCTTCCCTGGATCTATTTGAGAACGAGCCGCGTTTGGATCAAATTGCACACATCAACCAAACCCTGCGTGGGTGCTTAGAACCGCTGGTTGAATTCACCACAGTTAAAGAGGTAAGAATACAAGGCGGTGTTGCGGCGGTCGAAGTCCAACAAGCGATCAACGTAG
>CALDEW010000499.1 GCA_937942355.1 uncultured Pirellulaceae bacterium
TACGATCGCATGAACGCTTTAGGCGACTACGCGACGGAGCAACTTAACGCCATGTTTGAGCGTATGGAAGCACCGATGGTCGCTGGCAATTTTGGCACGCTGTTCAAAGTTAAACTGAAGGAAGAGTTGAACTACAGCGAATTGATCTTCAGCGGACTTCGCCGACGAGGCATGTTCATGTTCGATCATCGTCCGAACCTGATGACGACTCAGCACACCAAAGCTGACGTTGACGCGATGGTTGCGGCCTTTGAAGAAACGCTGTGCGAACTTCAACCGTTGGGCTTCGTGCCGGGTGAAGGCTACAAAAACGCCAAGCCTGAGTTCGATCCTAACAAGCCACCAAAAACCGACGCCAAGATCGGAAAAGATCGCGACGGCAAACAGGCTTGGTTTGTACCCGATGTGGCCAACCCAGGTCAGTTCACTCAAGTCAGCCAAAGCAACGTCATGTAGGCTGCCAGCGCACCGTGGAAGCAGGATTCCAACCTGCTTCCGCGACCGGCGGCGTGCAACCCGCCACAACAAAGTTTTTAAAACTCCCCACCCAAATCAATAGACTCACTCATCATGTCAACTAACACATCATCATCGTCAACTACCAATTCAACGATCGCACCGGTGATCGTGGGAACCGATTCCAACGTTGAAAAAACGTTTCCAGCCACCGACGCGCAAATCGAAGTCTGGCTCGGGAGTCAACAAGGCGTCGACGCGTCGTGTTCATTTAACGAAATCGCAACCATCGTGTTTGAAGGCGACTTAGACGTCAACAAACTGCAAACGGCGATCGCAAAAACGGTTCAGCGCAACGATGCACTCCGTAGCGTCTATTCGGCTGATGGCAGTACGGTGCGCGTGATGAAGGAGTTGCCGCCGAGCTATAAATTTGAGGACTGGAGCCACGAAAACGATCTAAATTTCGCCAAACGTCAGAATGAACTGATTGATGACGAAGGTAATACGCCCTTTGATTTGGCACACGGTCCTTTGGTGCGATTGACACTCCAGAAGGCCAGCAACAGCCGCCACTTTCTGACCGTCAACGCACATCACATTTTGTTGGACGGTTGGTCTTTGGCCGTGTTGTTGCGCGACCTTGGCTACTACTACGATGTTGAGTGCGGCGTGAGTCGCGAACCGTTACCGGCGGCGATCAGCTACGAAGCGTTTTCTACAGCGATGACGCAGTACTACAACAGTGATCAACGAAAATCCGACGAGTCGTACTGGACCGAAAAGTATGCAGACTCGATTCCTGTGCTGGACCTGCCGATCTTGGACAAACGACCCACTGTAAAAACGTTTGCCGCCGGTCGCCACGATCACGTTTTGGGCGTGGACCTAGTAGAACGCCTGAAGAAACTGGGCGCGAAATCTGGTTGCAGCCTGTTCAACACCATGCTGTCGGCGTTTCAAGCGTACATCAGCCGCATTTCAGGAACCAGCGATTTCTCACTGGGCATCCCAACCTCAGGCCAAGCCACGATGGACTTCCCCGATCTGTTGGGGATGTGCGTCAACACGATTCCACTTCGATCAACGGTCGATTCCGCGCTGCCGTTTAACGAGTACATGAAACAGTCACGGAACGAACTGCTGGACGCGCTCGAGCACCAGCGATTGTCGTTCGCATCATTGCTGCGTATCGTCGCCCCACCACGTGACCCCAGCCGATCACCGATCGTCAGCGTTTCGTTCAATCTTGATCCAGAATTGGACATGGACGAAATGGGGTTCGAAGGCGTTGACCTCAAAGTCATCGTCGAACCGCGCGCTTACGAGAATTTTGACTGGTTCGTCAACGGCGTCATTCAAAAAGATCGCTCGGTCGAACTGCAAGTCCAATACAACTCGGATCTATTCTCACAGCAACGCATGAGCGACATTTTTGACGGCTTCGAGCGGTTCGTTGGAGAGATCGCGGATAAGCCCGAGACGAAGATCAACAAGTTCAACGTCGTTAGCGCCGGCCAGCAACAAAAACTGGCCGTCGAGTGGAACGCGACCGAGATGGACTACCCCGCTCAGTCGACGCTGCACGAGCAATTCTCAATGCAGGCATCGTCTACGCCCAATGGAACTTGCGTGCGTTTCGACGACACCGAATTGACTTACGCTCAAGTCGATCAGCGCTCCAATCAAATCGCGGCTTACCTGATCGAACAGGGAATCGGCGAAGGCGATCTGGTCGGAATCTGTGTAAACCGATCGGCTCAGATGCTGGTCCAACTGTTTGGAATTTTGAAAACGGGTGCGGGATACGTTCCGCTGGATCCCGAATACCCAACCGATCGCTTGCAGTACATGTGCGACCATTCAGGTTTGAAGTTGGTCGTGACCGAACAAGCCTTATTGGAAACGGTCGCCGCGTTTGGCAAACCGAGTGTCGCGATCGACAGCGTGGCCGCTGAAGTCGACGCTCAATCGACCGAGTGCCCGCCACAATCGGCTCAGCCGTCAAGTGTTTGCTATGTGATTTACACTTCCGGTTCCACTGGCAAGCCTAAAGGTGTGCGTGTGCCTCATGGTGCAGTGCTGAACTTCCTTCACAGCATGAAAGCAGAGCCCGGATTCAACGCCGGCGATTCTGTTTTGGCGGTGACCACACTTTCGTTTGACATTGCAGTGCTGGAACTGTTTTTGCCTTCACTCTTTGGAGGGACTGTCGTCGTTGCCGATAATCGGATCACAACCGACGGCATTGAGATGAGCAAGGCGCTAGAGAAATACGATATCGCGCTGCTACAAGCGACACCAGCGACATGGCGATTGCTGTTGGCGGCGAACTGGGAAGGTAAGAAGGATCTGAAAGTTCTTTGCGGTGGCGAACCGATGCCTGCAGATTTGGTCGCACCATTGCTGGAACGCTGCGATCAATTGTGGAACATGTACGGTCCAACCGAGACAACCGTTTGGTCGTCTGTCTTTCAGATCACTTCCGCTGACGAAGCAATCTTGATCGGTCGCCCCATCGGTAACACTCAGATTTACCTGTTGGATGCCCAAGGCAACCCGGTTCCTGTCGGTAGTGAAGGTGAAATTTTCATCGGCGGTGCTGGAGTGACGCTTGGCTACCTGAACAAACCAGAACACACGGCAGAGCGTTTCGTCGACCACCGCTGGTTCAATCCATTCTCGAACTACGTCAGTGACAAGATCTACAAAACGGGTGACATTGGTCGTTACCAAGCCGACGGGAATATCGAGTTCCTACGTCGCAATGATAAACAGGTGAAAGTCCGCGGTTTCCGAATCGAGCTGGGCGAAATCGAAGCGGTCTTGAAAAGTCACGACTCCGTCGACGAAGGCGTGGTCATCGTCCGCGAAGATACCGTCGGCGACGCTCGGTTGGTGGCGTACTGGGTAGGCGCGGTCGATAGCGCGTCGGTGCGTGAGCATCTGCGTTCATCGTTGCCGTACTACATGATTCCGCAGCACATGATGCCGCTGGATTCAATGCCGCAAACCAACAACGGAAAAATTGATTATAAGGCCTTGCCCGCTCCTCAGCAGAATGCGGCGCAGGCCGAAAACCAAGCCGCTCCAGAAACGGCTGGCGAAAAGTTGCTGGTTGAGGTCTGGCAGAATGTTTTGGAAACCGATGACATTAGCATCCACGACAACTTCTTTGATCTTGGCGGACACTCGTTGTTGGTGATGAAAGTGATCACCGAAGTCGAATCTCGCACAGGCGTGAAGTTGTCGCCACGCGATTTCTTAATTGGAACGGTTCAGCAGATGGCAGAGAATCTGGCAGACGCTTGCCCTTCGCAACCCACGGCAGGCGATTCAACGACGACTGAGCAATCGGTGAAAGTCGTGAAAGAGTCGGCCCAGCTAGAGAATACGGTCTTGCCTGAGAAGGAAGCTGCGGGTTCAAAACCAGATTCAAAGGTTAAGCGACTCCTGAAGTTTTGGGATTAGCGTCATTTAGGCTGTTACCGGTCAATGGAGCCGTGTTCTTCGAAAGTTCGGGGACATGGCTCTCGACTCGGAGAGTCGAGTTACGTAGGGCGACTCTCCGAGTCGTCAATCTTAGTGGAAAAAAATTGAAGTCTGCCTCGTTAAGCGATTGGCCGAAGATGATGTTCCGGTTTACAATATCGACGTCACAATTCTTCACGATTAATCGCATCTTACATGGCTGAACAGCAACCCACCGTGTCCGGACCGAAAAAACGAGGCATCCCCGAGGGCACTTGGATTCAGTGCCCCGACTGCAAGGCCGCGATCTTTAACAAGGAAGCCCAGCGTCTGCTGCAGGTCTGCCCTGATTGCAACTATCACATGTACGTCACCGCCAAACAGCGGATCGAACAGGTACTCGATAGTGGCACCTTTGAAGAGTGGGACGGCGATCTCGTTTCCGGAGACCCGCTCGGCTTCACCGACAGCCGGGCCTACGTCGACCGAGTCAAATCAGAACAGAAGAAGACGGGGCTAAGCGATGCGGCGATCACCGGCTGCGGCATGATCCGAGCTCGGCGCGTCGCGATCGGCATCACGGATTCCCAATTCATCATGGGAAGTATGGGATCAGTCGTCGGTGAACGGCTGACTCGGTTGACCGAACGCGCGACCGAACAGAATCTGCCACTGATCATCATCAGCGGCTCCGGTGGTGGTGCTCGAATGCATGAAGGAATTCTTTCATTAATGCAGATGGCGAAAGTGTCTGCCGCGTTGGCTCGTTATGACGAAAAGGGCGGTTTGTTCATTTCCGTTTTGACAAATCCAACGATGGGTGGCGTCGCAGCCAGTTTTGCCTCGCTGGGTGATGTCGTGTATGCCGAACCCAAAGCCTTGATCGGATTCGCCGGTCCGCGAACGATTAAAGCGACGATCCAAATTGAGCTGCCCGAAGGTTTTCAAACCAGCGAGTTTCTTCTGGAGCATGGTTTCATTGACCGGATCGTCACCCGTGATAAATTGAAATCCGAGATCGCGCGCACGATCGACTACTGCGGCAAGTAGTGCTTTGCCGTCGCCCCCTCATTCATGGAAGCCTCGATGGGAATCTTTGACAAAATCTTCGGCGGCAAAAATTCGCCAGAAAAATTAGACGTTTCGACTCGGTTCCAGCTCGACCGCCATGCGTTTTCGGGAACCATGTCCAAGTTCCGTGTTGCCAAGGAAATTGGCACGGGGAAACTCTACGGGCTCAAATTTCTCGATGCGAAGAAGCTCGAACATTTTCGTTCGCGTTTCAAGGGGTTGAATAAACCTGAAGAGGGCGAGATTGCGATGCAAATCTCTCATCCCTTGATCGTGGAGACTTACGAGTTCGGAAAAACCGCCACGGGACAAGAGTACATTTTGATGGAGTACATCGAAGGTACGGGGCTCGATGCTGTCATCCGGTCCAAACGCAAAGAGATCGTCCCTCATCGTTTAAAGATGATTCGCGAAATGGCACAGGCCGTTCAGGTCGTGCACGACGCAGGGTTTATTCATCGTGACGTTTGTCCTCGTAACTTCATCTGCCACAGCGATTTTACCGGAGTGCGTTTGATTGATTTCGGTCTAACGATTCCCAACGAACCGCCCTATCGTTTACCGGGAAACCGAACCGGCACGCCTCAATACATGGCCCCTGAGATCGTCCGTCGACGCGCCACCGATGCGCGGGTGGATGTGTTTGCGTTAGGTGTCACGATGTATCGCATGTTGACTTGGGAGCATCCTTGGGGATCAACGGATACTTCGGGAATGGCCGCGCTGACGCACGATTCGGCGAAGGTCACCAGCATTTTTGATCATCGTCCCGACCTCAACAAAAAGTTAGGCGAAGCGGTTCACAAATGCATGGAAGTGAAAGCCGACAATCGCATGGAAAGCTGTAAGCGCTTTCTAACTGCGATCCGAACTGTGAAGTCCGAACTTGAGAAGGATGCCTAAATGCCCGAGACGAAACGGTTGCCCAAAAACGTATTGGGAACAGAACTGCAAATGTGCTGCAATGATCCCATGACCGGTTTTTACCGCGATGGCTATTGCCGCACAGGGCAATCAGATTACGGCGTCCACATCGTCTGCGCCGAGATGACGGCCGAGTTTCTCGAGTTCAGCAAGAACGCGGGCAACGATTTGACCACGCCGGTGCCGGAGTACCAATTTCCTGGACTCGTGCCCGGTGATCGCTGGTGCTTATGCGTGTCGCGCTGGAAAGAAGCGCTGGAGGCCGGCGTGGCCCCGAAGGTTCACTTGGAGGCGACCCACCTGTCTTCGATCGAGTTTGTTTCGCTGGAAGATCTGAAGTCTCACTCGGTCGAAGATTAATCCGCAACCTGCAGTAGCTACGCTCGCCAGAGCGTGGATCGCCCAAATAGTGGATCGCCAAATGCATGGATCCACAGTTTTCATCGCGATACCTCATCCACTACACTGGAAGTTCGGAATCCTTCTCGATAGCCACTGCGATCAGTTAGGGTCTATTGATCGTCTTCTTCCGCCAGCGGCGTGAGGCTAACGTCGCCGGTGGAACGAAGTTTAATCTGATACGTTCGTCCTTCTTCGGGCGGAAGGTAATTGGCTTGCCCGTGGATCGCGCGGATGCCCAGTTCCTTCTGTTTTTCGCGGTCGTTGCAGACGGCGTTGAAGTCCGC
>CALDEW010000500.1 GCA_937942355.1 uncultured Pirellulaceae bacterium
ATGTGGGCATCGAGTATGAAGGCCGCGAACTCGGCGAATCCGAGGGTATCTTGGCGACAAAGAAGTTGCTGGAACGTTGCCGAGATAAGCTGGCAGGAAACCGCTAGCAGGATCTCGCCAGCAACGACAACGCTAGCACCAAGCAGCCAGCAAAGGATTCGCCAGCAATCTATTGAAAGCGGCAATTTACCAGCTTCAAACTACTGGCAACCCGGTTCCCGCCAAGACGGGCTCTTCCCAGAGCCCCCGTCTTGCGCACTGTACGAACTTGAGCCAATATCGACAAAAGTAGAGATAAAACAGAAAGAGGACACTTGGTTTATGTGAAACTTCCGGTTGCGCAGAATTTGTGCAGTGCGGGGCTGCTTAAGAAGCGGGCACGGGTGCTTGCTGTATTTGCACCGGCTGTGTTTTGGTCGTAAGTGCAAGCAGTAGCTGATATTACATTCGTTCGTTTGACGTCCAGTAATGATGGTGGCAACGAAACGGAGGTCTCTTGGCACCGATCTTAGCTTACCAAAAAGACTTGGCGAGCGTGATCGCAATTTGCCAAAGGCCAGTAAGCAAATTCCCCTCAGATATTCGCAAGTGCGAAAGGAGTCTCACGTGAACGATTCAGTGGTTGTAGAAGGATTCGAATCCCGATGTCAAAAAGTACTTGGCGTAGCCAAAGACCTTCATGCACGTAAACCCGATTGGGTTACGTTCTTCCGTGAGACACTGGGTGTCAACGGAGCTGCTAGAAGTGTTTTCCCTAATCAGGAAGACTACGTCAAGTTCGAGCAGTCTCAAGAGTTCGCTGAGATCCAGCAATTGGTCGCGACGCTGAGAACACGTAAAGCGGCCAGTGGAAAAAATGAAGCCACTCGTGTTATCACCGTTCGACTTCCCGAAAGTCTGCATGAGTCCCTTAAGGCCGAAGCTGCGGATCACAACACCAGCATGAATAAGCTGTGTATCTCAAAGTTGTTGCAGGCCTTGATCGAAGAAGAGGCGGCTCAGCGAGAAGCCCAGACACGTCAAACGGCCGCGATTTCTGCACCTGCGCAAGCTAGTCGTTTGCCTCATCCTGCGCAACCAGCGTCGCCAGTGAATTCTGCCCAGCCATCCCAGCAGCCCCGTCCGCAAGCCCCGAATTCTGGCTTCCGGTCAACCTTTGGTCAGTAGAACTTGGCCAAGCGGAGCTTCAATCCTCTTGGATACTTGACGAAATTTTTGATCTGCGGTGGTCGATTCTAAAAAGGCGAAGCGTTCCAGCTTTTGTCTTCGGATTCATTTTGTCTTCGGATTCAAGCACCAGGGAATTACTGTAGGTGGAAGTCTGCCGCTGCGATTGCGTTGTGGCCCTATGCAATCGGCGGTTGACAGCAATTTTTGGGGAAGATACAACTTCGCTCTTTGATTTGCTGGTCTTTATGCTGGATCAGCCAATTTGAAGAGCCGTTTCGGGGCTGTAGCTCAGCTGGGAGAGCGCTTGCATGGCATGCAAGAGGTCAGGGGTTCGAATCCCCTCAGCTCCATTTTTTGGAAATCAATTTCCAAACATTCTTTCAGACAGGCCATGGTCTGCCTGTGGCTGTGTTTTTGCCTACATTTGTGCAAAGCCTGAGACATCGGCTCGTTTCTCAGCGCTGACAGCTCGAGCATCCGCTGTCACCACAAGGCGAACCCGGGCGACAGAACCCTAGCGGACCGTCGCAGGAACCGGGGCAGTCGATTGACGCGTTCACCGGCAGCAGCGCGGCGTCGCGGAAGAACTTAAATCCCGAAACGAACGGTTGCTTGATTAGGCCTTTGGTTTGTCCATATCGCTCAAGCTGTGCATCTTCAAAGTACAGCGGTTGGTAGCGAATCTTAGGCGCCGCCCATGCAAATACTTTTTCCGTCTTGGCCGAGTCGCGGTAAAAGCGCTGTGTGCTGGCGATCAGGGCTCCTGATTCGTCCGCTGGAACCTCTCCGTAAAAGTTGCGAATATCGGCGCTGACTTCCTGCATGGATTTCTTAGGCCAAACCCCAAATTGTCGCGGCTCGGGCTGGAGGTCGTCGTCTTCTTCCTCTAAATCATCAGTTTCTAGCTCGCCGTCTTCACCGCCATTGTCCTCTGCTTCGCCAATGTCACTATCGCCGTCTTCGGATTTCAGCTCTTTGAACGAATCGGGGTCAATTGAAATTTCATCGCCAATCGTGCTTTGAGAAATTTCCGCTACGTCAATATCTTTAGCAGGAGAATTTGGAACGGGAGCATCTGGAACAGCATCCAGGACGGGTTCTAGGTTGCCGTTTGGGGCCATGTTTTGGACGGCCACAAAAAAAGCTTCTGGCTCGTTCTCATTTTGTTCACGCAACTGCTGGGGCAGCCCGGCGACGCGCACGGTGCTAACGGCAGGAAGTGGGTTGAGGTTTTCTTGCGATTCTACCTTCACAGGAAACGCGGAGGAGCTAATTAGTTCTGACGTCTCTTGCTCTGCCGGTTCTGGCACAGCCGTAAGTTCACCAGTGCGGTGTTCCAACTTAGATTTAGGGTTGGAGGTAGTGGATGAGGCAACGAGTCCTGCCCCTCCTTTACCCTTTAATTTAGTCATTAGTGCATCGTTAAATGCAGCTGCAGGATTCGTGGCCTCATCCACTACCCTAAAATTTCGACGTAACGCGGCGTTAGTGGCAGGTCTCACGATGCGCGCTGAAGCGTCATAGCCGGGAGGGACCGGCGGAGATTCGATAGTAAACAACGTTCGGTACTGCTGCCGACCTCGACCAATAGCCGAGTCTACGGTTTGTGCTTGCGTCTGTGTGTTGTTTGAATGGCGTTGACCAACCGTGGTCGTCGGCAACGGCGGGAGAGGCCGGGCTGAGAATTCGGTTTCGTGGACTTGGGCTGAGACTTTTCCACCGGCGAGCATGGCTCCACCGACCAGTAACGCAGCCAAGTATGTCAAAGGGCTTGTTTTCATCGAATGATCCGCTTTCAAGCTTTCCAAGAATTGGTCTCATTCATTATCGGCCCGATTAACGGGAGTAACCCAAACTACGCTCACGACAGTCACTCCTTATCTAATCGTTAAAGACGATGGGGCTAAGCGCGTAGGGCCGGTTCCCACCGGCCTTGCCTTGTGCAAAATTGGATTGGATTGGATTGGATTGGGTAAAGGTTCGTCTTGGCCGGTAGGAACCGGCCCTACGTTTGGGGATGCACTTGCTACGATCTGAGAAAAGCGGTTGAGAGCCGGTTAAACCCTCGCTTTCTGAAGAAAATCAGCCAATTCGGTCCAATTCAGGGCTAAATTTTGGCTAATAATGCGGCAATTTTGGCTTCAAACCGTATCTTTGACACGCCACCGCTGTGATTCGTGCGGTGGGAAAATTAGACTATTTTAAGCGGAACTTGATCTAACAGGGTGGGATTAAGGCTAAAGAAAGCATCCGTTTTCAAAAGGCGATTTGCCTGCCCCAACGAAATCGAGAAAACGACTTTCCGACCAACCAATGCGACGCGCGATTCACTTCCAAGGTATCAGCTATGCAAAAGTGTCCAGACAATCACCTCAGCCGTCGGAACCTTCTCACCGTCGGAGCGATTGGCGGCCTCGGATTGTCGCTGACAGATTTCTTTCGTCTTCGAAGTGCTCAAGCCAAACAGAAGTTCTATGAGAGCAAAGAAGGCACCGCAAAATCGGTGATCTTCATCTTCTTACCCGGCGGCATGGCTCACCAAGATTCCTTCGATCCCAAACCTTACGCGCCATTGGAGTACCGAGGTCCTTTTGGCACGATCGACACTGCGCTCGAAGGCGTCCGGTTCGGCGAGCTGTTTAAGCAGACCGCTAAGGTCGCCGACCGTTTGACGATCATTCGATCAATGACCCACGGCGAAGCGGCCCACGAGCGCGGCGTGCACAATATGTTCACTGGCTATCGCCCCTCCCCTGCCCTTCAATTTCCCAGCATGGGTAGCGTTGTTTCGCATGAGTTTGGGCCTCGCAAAAATTTACCGCCCTACGTTCTGATTCCCAATCAGCCCAACACTTTTGCCGGTTCGGGATACTTAAGTTCATCTTTTTCAGGTTTCAGCCTTGGTGCCGACCCCGCGCAATCTGGATTTAAGGTGCGCGACTTGCAATTGCCCGACGGCGTCAACCATGATCGATTCGGGCAACGTCGCAAACTGTTAGACGTGGTAAATGACCACTTCCGCAAGAGAGAGAAATCGGACGCGCTCGATTCGGTGGATACGTTCTACAACCGAGCCTACGATTTGATCAGTTCCCAGCAAGCGCGTGAAGCGTTCGACATTTCAAAAGAAGATCCCAAACTTCGAGACAGATACGGACGCAATGAAGCGGGGGCACGCATGTTATTAGCCCGGCGTCTGGTCGAATCGGGCGTTCGGTTCGTTACGATGACTTACGGCGGTTGGGATCACCACGAAAACGTCGAAAAAGGCATGAAACGTATGGTGCCCAAATTTGACAAAGCTTACGCGACGCTGATCAGCGATTTGGAGAGTCGTGGTTTGCTGGAATCGACCTTGGTATGTGTGACGTCTGAGTTTGGTCGTTCGCCGAAGATTAACGCGACCGCGGGGCGGGATCACTGGGCGAAAGTTTTCAGCACCGTGATGGCCGGCGGCGGAATCAAAGCAGGCCAGGTTTACGGAAGTTCCGACGCGACGGCCAGCGAGCCGGCCGACAATCCGGTGACCGTTGAAGATTGGGCGACGACGATGTATTCGTGCCTTGGGATTAACGCCGACAAAGAACTGATGGCCCCCGGTAATCGTCCGGTCGAGATCGTTGATGGTGGCCAGGTTCGGAAGGATTTGCTGGCGTAGATTAAATTCTATTTATCCGCAGGTCCGCGACTCGGAGAGTCGCGCAACGTAACTCGACTCTCCGAGTCGAAAGCTTTTGTTTGCCTCCAAGAATTAATCTCGCAACCCAAACAAATCATGCAACATTCCATCCCAAAAATTGGCTCCGCGCTGCTGGTAGGATTGGCGTTGCTATGTTCAGTCGCGACTTTGACGTTTGCCGGATCAACGCCCGAACTTCGCGCCGTCTACCCGCGCGGGATACAGCGGGGCAACGAACATACGTTGACGCTCAACGGAGTCCGATTGGACGATGCTCAAGAGGTTTTCTTCTATGACAAGGGCATTACTGCGAAATCCCTCAAGGTCGTCGATCGCAAAAAGCTAGAAGTGGTTGTTGAGGTTAGCTCTGATTGCCGACTGGGCGAGCACATTTTGCAGGTGCGATGCGGAAAAGGAATCTCAGATTTCCGTTCGATCTTTGTAGGACCTTTTCCCACCGTCAAAGAAATAGAACTTAACAACAATTTTGCCAAAGCACAAAAGATAGAGCTTGGCCACACCGTAGAAGGACAGATCGCGCGCGAGGACGTCGACTACTTCGTGGTGTCATTGACATCAGGGCAGCGCATGTCGGTCGAGGTCGAGGCGGTGAGGTTGGGGACTTTCTTCGATTCCTTGATCGCGGTTTACGACTCTCAGCAAAAGGAGATCGCTGTTTGTGATGATACAGAATTATTCAGCCAAGACGGATTTTTAACCATCACCGCTCCTGCCGATGGTGACTACTTCGTGATGATTCGCGATGCGGCATATAACGCTGCAGGCAACGCGCCCTACCGTCTCCACATTGGCGATTTTGACCGTCCGCAGGTGATGTTTCCTCCCGGGGGAAAATCAGGACAGAAGTTGACTTCAAAAGTATTCGAGCGCTCAGCGCCTGATTCGGAAGCAATCGTCGAAAGGGAGGCGGCTGAGTTCCAACTGCCTGACATGGCAGAGTCGACCGAAGTTTTCGGTGACGGTCCATCGGCGCTGCCTCTGCGCGTTTGCGAATTTGAGAACTTTAATCGTCCAGAGGACGCGCAAAACCATTCCGCAAAGGGCGCGTTGAAAGTTTCAACTCCCATCGCCATCAATGGCAGATTTGCAGCGGCGCAGAAACACCACTATTACAAATTTACCGCCAAAAAGAATCAGAAATTAGCGGTTAATGTCTTAGCCAAACGAATCGGTTCTCCGCTTGACCCGGTCATCCATGTGTTGGACGAAAAGAATAAATCTTTGATTGCCAACGACGATGCGACCACACGACCGGATTCGTTTGTGGTGTTCAACCCGCCAAAAAATGGAATCTACTACCTGCGTTTGTTCGACTATTTTAATCGCGTCGGCGTCGACATGATTTACCGTGTCGAAATTGCGCCAGTCAAACCTCGGCTTGAGCTGACCGTCAAACGCAACGATCGTTTTTCACAACGTCGAATGGCGATGGCGATTCCACAAGGCGGGCGATTTGCGGCGGTGCTCACGGCTAAGAAGGAACACTTTGCGGCGGAAGTTGAACTGGAATTTGATGGGCTGCCCAAGGGCGTAACCGCAACGATGCTTCCGTTGCTCAAGAACGCCAAAGAAATGCCCGTTGTGTTTGAGGCAACCGAAGACGCGCCGATTGAGTTGGAGAAGGTTTCCGTTTCTGCGACCGCGAAACATGAAAAATTTGCATCAAAAGATACCAAGGCCCCCAAAGACGCTGACGCAAAGGCGGAAGCGGCTGGACCTGTTTTCGATACCGAATTCACGTTAACGTCACTCGATTCGCGCGGGAGTCCCAACAATTTCGTCTATCATCGCACCGTTGTTGATAAATTGGCCGTGGGGGTGATTGAGAAGCTGCCGTTTCATATTACGGTCGAGCCATTGAAGGCGCCTTTGGTGCGCAACGGATCAGCGAAAGTGAAAGTGATTGCTCATCGCGATGAAGGATTCAAAGAGAAAATCCGATTGCAGTTCCCTTACCGCCCCGTTGGCGTCGGTACGACCTATCAAATTGAAATGAAAGAAGGTCAAACCGAGATCGAATATCCGATCAACGCGAACAAGGGGGCACAGTTGGGCAAGTGGCCGTTCTATGTGATTGCTAGTGCGAATGTTACAGGGCCCGCCTGGTCGTCGTCCCAACTGGAAACGGTCAGCGTTGAAGAGCCGTTTGTCGCGATGGAATCAAAGCGTACTGTGGGAACAAGAAACGAAACCTTGAAGGTTGTTTGCCAGATCGAACAGCTCCGTGAGTTCTCTGGTGATGCGACGGCGGTTTTGAGAAGTCTTCCACCTCATGTTACGGTTGCGGGGCCGGTTACTTTTAATCAATCGGCCGAAAAGATCGAATTTGAATTGAAGACCACCGACAAAACTCCGTTTGGCCAACACAAATCAATCTTCGTGGAGGTCGATATTCCGGTAGGCGAGGGCCGCAGCGTTGCCCGCGCTGGAAACGTTGTGTTGCAGATCAACCAACCTTTAGAGCAGAAACCGGCCGTTGCAATTCGAAAGGCGGGGAAATGACTTTCTTTACTGTGACGCGTAAGATCGTGGACGCGGCGGTTTGTTTGGCTGTTCTGATTACGTCAGTCCATTTTGCGGCAACCGCGACCGCGCAATCAACATCCGAACCGATTAATCTACGGATCTATCCCCCAACGATTTCACTCAATGGCGCTCGTGACAGCCACAAGGTTATCGCGCAGACCGTTTTTGCTGACGGGACAACGTCCGGTGTTACCGAGCATCTAGGGATAAAGGTTGCTGATGAATCCGTCGCGCGCGTTGAAAACGGAGGGGTCTTTCCAACATCCGACGGCGAAACGAATTTGAGGGTAACCTACAAGAATTTCACCAAAGAAATTCCGGTCATGGTTGTCAACAGTCAGGAGGATGCGGCGTTAAGCTTTCAACTGGACGTAATGCCCGTCTTTTCCAAAACCGGTTGCAACGCCGGCAGTTGCCACGGTGCGGCCCGCGGTAAAGATGGATTTCGATTGTCGCTGTTTGGTTACGACGCCAAAGGAGATTACTTTAGACTCACCCGTGAGATGCTCGGTCGTCGAATTGATGTCGCGTTGCCCGATGACTGTTTGCTGACCAATAAGGCGACCAATCGAGTCGCTCATACCGGCGGCAAACTTTTTGATGCAGACTCCGAGTATTACGGAATATTGAAACGTTGGTTAGAAGAGGGCGCGAATTTTGACGGCGATGAAGTCGCCACAGTCACCTCGATCGAACTGCTGCCCGAAAACGGCTTGCTCAACGGTGAAGGCGCGAAACAGCAACTCAACGTGACCGCCCACTATTCTGATGGCACAACGCGCGACGTGACTCATCTGGCTTTCTTCTCGACCACTAATTCAGACACCGCCGCGATTTCTCAGGGAGGCCTAGTAACCGGCGGCCGGCGCGGCGAAGCGCTGGTGATGGCTCGTTTTGACACTCACACCGTGGGTTCGGAATTTATCACCCTGCCCTACGACTTGAAATTTGAAAACCGTGACGATCTTTATCCCGAAAACAACTATATCGATACCCACGTCAATGCGAAATTGAAGAAGCTGCGGATTCATCCTTCGCAGCTATGCTCGGACGCCCAGTTTATACGGCGAGTGAACATAGACGTCTGCGGCCAGCTGCCCACGGTGGATGAAGTGGAAGCGTTCGTGGCGGATGAGAATCCCAAGAAGCGGTCGGTGCTGATCGACCGTTTGCTGGATCAAGATGCTTTTCTGGATCTTTGGGTGATGAAGTGGGCGGAACTTTTGCAGGTCCGAGCCAACAAGACGATCGACTCCAAAGGTGCGTTTCTTTATTTTCAATGGTTGCGTGAAAAATTTTACAGCCAAACGCCTTTGAATCAGATCGTCGTCGAATTGATGGGGGCCACTGGCAGCACCTTCGACAATCCGCCCACCAATTTTTACGAAGTGGATCGCGACCAGTTAAAAACCGCCGAAAACGTTGCTCAGGTTTTTCTGGGGATGCGAATTCAGTGTGCGCAGTGCCACAATCACCCCTTTGATCGTTGGACGATGGAGGATTACTATTCTTTCGCTTCGTTTTTCGCCAAGGTACGCGTTAAACCTACTGCTGACCCAAGAGAAATGATCGTATCTCAGGGCGGTGGAAAGGAAACCAAGCATCCGGTAACCGGCGCGACAATGATGCCAAAATATCTTGGCGGTGATGCGCCTGATGTCAAAGGCAAAGACCGGCGGCTCGTACTGGCGAACTGGATCGCTGATCCGGAGAATCCTTATTTCGCCAAGAACGTCTCCAACATCGTGTGGGCTCATTTCTTTGGCCGCGGCATCGTCGATGAAGTGGACGATGTTCGGATCAGTAATCCTCCGGTCAATACGGAGCTGTGGGATGCCCTGGGGCAGTCGTTAGTGAATTCCAATTTTAATCTCAAAGATCTGGTGCGGCAGATTTGCAATTCTCGCACCTATCAGCTGAGCACTCAAGCGAATGAATCGAACCAAGCAGACCTGACTAATTTCTCCCATGCGTCGTTGCGGCGAATGCGAGCCGAGGTATTGCTGGACGTGCTGGCTCAGGTGACTGACACCACGAATAAGTTCGTTGGTCTACAAAGGGGAGCGCGAGCGACCCAGATCGCCGACGGGAATACGACTAATTATTTTCTCAAAACCTTTGGTCGTAGCACGCGCCAATCGGCATGTTCTTGTGAAGTTAAACAGGAACCGAACCTTTCGCAGGCATTGCATTTGCTCAACGGAGACACGGTCCACAAAAATATTAAGGCCGGCAACCTAATCGGTAAGTGGCAGAAATCTGGACTAAAGAAGACGGAGATCGTTGATCGTCTGTATCGAAGAACGCTCGCACGATCACCGACGGAGTCCGAGCTGGAATCAGTGCTTGGCGAGTTAGATACAAGTCAGCTAGACCCGGAGAAGAAGGCAGAAATCGCAGCGGCTGAGCGTCAGTCGTTGGAGGATCTGTTTTGGGCGTTGCTTAACTCAAGTGAATTTATGTTTAATCATTAGTTAGTGGTTGAGGATTCTTAAATCTGAAAGGTGAAGATTTCGAATTTGAAATTTAGAATTTGAAAAATCAGAAATCAGAAATTAGAAATTAGAAATTAGAAATTAGAAATCCCTGACA
>CALDEW010000501.1 GCA_937942355.1 uncultured Pirellulaceae bacterium
CCAAGGTAACGCTGATCGAAGGGGAGGGCATCTCGATCGAGAACAAGATCCTGCAGAACTTTTCTCAAACGTTGAGCTGGAGCTTTGACTTTCAGTTGCGGGACTTCAAACTTGAACACGAAGAAGTCGGTGCGGTCGTTACAGCAAATTTAATCAGCAAAGGTGGCCACTACGCCAACCGCAACGCGCGATACGACTGGCTCTCAGCCGGCCACTTCGCGCGACTCGCCGAAAGCAAATTCGCTATCGACATCGCCAACCACGATTGCTCATTTTTCAAATTTGGCCAAAGCACCCCGCAACAACTGGACACGGCTCATCCCCAAGTTCAGTTTCTAATTGGAGGACAAATCGACGGGCCGGACTTGGGAATTCGAAACCAGCACGGAGACGAGACTTTCACACAGCGCTTTTCAATCGGAACAGCTCAACTTTCCTCAGGGCCCGGTCCAGAGGGTTTCGCTTCCCCAATGGGGTGGGCGCTTGAGCAAACCAATCCCGCGATCGCCATCGAGCTCAATTCAGATCCTGACAGTACGCTGCCTACCAATTATTCGCTGATTCAAGTCGAACCCAACAATTCAGAAACCACCGGTTCGAGAAAACCCATCTTATGGGCTCTCAAACCTGCCGAAGACAATCAAGGATCAGACCTGGTGGCTCGTTGGTGGAATATGAGCCATGACGATAACGACATTGCTGTACAGAGCACCGGTCTGCAGTCAATCCAGCCTACGTCTCACATAGAAACCGATCTGACCGGGGAAAAAACGATCGCTTCTGATGATTCAGATAAGTTCAATCTATCTTTTTCTAAACATCAAATGCGAACGTTTCGCTTGAAATTCGCTACACCAAGCAAATAATCAATACAAACCAAAAACTGTTAAACTAAAGCAGATGTAACACCGTATTGAATTCATTGCCAATGCGATATAATTAAATCTTCATGAAGTGGTGGACAGCGACCGTCCTTCATTTCCGAACATCAATTTCTAACCTACGGGACTATCCGATGCGATTCTCTTTTTTACTACTGATACTGGCTGCTGTACTTACTATCAATGTTGGTTGCGACCAGCCGACGCCAACTAAAGAAAAGAGCACCCCCGCAGCGCACGATCATGATCACGACGGCGACGATCATGGTCACAGCCATGACGGCGAAGGCCACGAAGGTCACGCCGACCATGAAAGCCATGAGGGCCACGCAGAAGAGATGGGGCCTAACAAGGGACATATCGTCTACCTTTCACCAAAAGATTACGTCAGCGAGTGGCGGCACTACAACGGCAACTCTGTTATCCGCGTTTATGTATTGGACAAAGACAAAAAATCTATCGGCGTAGACGCTAAAGTTAGTATCGAACCACAGACAGGAAAAACCCGCGACCCATTCGTTCTCCAACCCGAGGATGCCGGCGACGATGGCAAAACCGCTGTCTACATGCTGGACGATGATAAACTTTCGGTGGCGATGAACTTGGGCGTAAAATTGAAAATTGAAATTGATGGAAAAACCTACGAAGGTGACATTCCGCCACACAAACCCCACCATCACTAATCACATCACCACTAATCGCATCACCACCGGCGGGTCAACGCCCGCCGGCGCGTCTCACTTCCACGCCGTTTGCTCCGATCCCTAATTCTTATTGAAGCTAAACTATGATTACTTCAAAACAGACAGCTCTTTGGGTGCCCGGCTGGTACGAGCTTGACCAAACACTGGTGCTGGGAGAAAACCAGAAACTCTGGTTCTTCCAAACGCCCCCCAAGGACATCGTGACCGAGGAACAGACTGCCGACTTCATCTTCTTCAATCAACTCGATTCGACGACCAACTGCCAGGTTCGTTCTGCGCGCGTGATCGAAATGGTGCATCCTCAAATTGGTCCGCTGGCGCGAATCGATACCGATGGTTGCGACTACCTTTTCTTCCCCGTCGATGGAGAAGAGATCGTCGTCAACGCAGAAGAAGAACCGGGACAGGTTTACGATGAGAATATTGAAATTGATCAGTGGATGGTCCACGTTACGCTCGAAGACGTTTCCGATCCAATCGTAGACGTTGTTTAGTGATCGCAAGTCAGCCATGCTTGCTCGATTCCTTCGCATTGTCATAAAAAGATGAATCATCTATCAGCGCTGCTTGTCCTTAACGCGATGATCGTCGCCGCGTTACCTTTAACTCGTGCCTCTGCGCAAGAAGCAAACAAAACGCCGACGCCCGCAATCAGTGACAGCGGAAATCGCGCCACAGACGATCTCAACGCGGCGCGGCCACCCATAATTTTGTCAGCCGAAGCTCACGCGGGCCGGCCTTACGGCGTTGGGCGTATCAACTATCGTTTGCAATTGGGCGATGAGATGATCGCGCGGACCGGAGCCGTGTTAGTCACCGAGGCAAATCAGCGCATCAGTTTTCCAGTGATTTCAGATACTCCGTTCCGAGAGTTTTTGGGAAACTTCATACGTTCTGCTCCGCCTAACTCCGTCGAATCGAAATCAATCTGGTTTCTCTTCAAAGGCGATCAACCGCTGAACATTACACTGCATGGCACGGGACAATCGACCTTCGCCGTCCCCATTGTTTTCGACAAACCTAATCGTTATGAGCGATTTGCTAAAAACTGGTGGAACGGTTTCTCCTCTTCCAGCGCAGACATGATCGAATCGGGCGACTACCCTCCGATGGTCGAAACCTATCTCACGGCGCTGATCGGAAAACGATTGGGACTTGCGTCGCCTGTGCGTTCCCAGCGCTCCAAAGACGCCTTGGCACGCACGTTTGAACTACTGTTTGACGTCGAAGCACTCCGCATCGACGGCATCCACAAGGTGATGACTGTTGGCGTTGATCGGGCACTGGCGACGCTCCCTATGCCAGAGAAAATCCAATGGACGCCCCTGACTGTAAAGAATTTGCCTGACGACGTCGCCATTGAACCCATGGCCAAGGCCGTTCCGCACGAATGTTTCTACCTTCGGTTCGGGACGTGGAAAAATCAAATCTGGCTACAACAATTAACCGAGGAATTTGGTGGCAACCTGAGTCGGATGATTCAGCTGCGCGGCTATCAACCAAAAATTCAGTCCAAATTCCTGGACCAACTGGCCATCCAATCGAGCGAATTCGACCGCCTCTTTGGAGGCAGCCTGATCGCCGATGTGGGCGTCATCGGCATGGACAGCTATTTCGATAACGGTGCTGCCATCGGTATCATGCTGCACGCGAAGAACACAAAATCGTTGGCCAGCAATCTGAGATCCAAACGAAAAAAATTCGCTTCAAAACAGGCCGATCAAAACGCGACCATTGAAACCATAACGACTGAGAACAATGAAACGATCGAACTTTTGTCCACTCCTGACAACCGGTACCGCTCCTTTTATGCCGTTTCAGGCGACAATCATCTACTGACCACGTCCCGTCGTATCGCCGAACGTTTTTTGGAATCCGCACGAGGCATCAAAAGCCTTGCCGACACGCGCGAATTCAAATTTGCGCGCTATCAAATGCCAATCGATCGCGATGATACACTTTTCATCTACATGCCAACGCGATTCTTCCAGCAACTGTTAACGCCAGAATATCAAATCGAACTGCGCCGTCGAAACCAAGTCGTTACCGATATGGTGCTCAACGAGATGGCAAAACTACTTGCCGCTGGTGAATCATACGACTTCAAAAGCATCGGCGATCTGATCAGTGGCGGCTATCTGCCGGTCAATTTCGGCAGCCACCCCGATGGCAGCACGTTCGAAACCGTCGGTGAATCGTGGCAGTGTGCGCTTCGTGGAAGACGCGGTTTCTTCACGCCGATCGCGGATATGGAGATCAGTCGAGTGACCCAAGACGAACAGCAATGGTTTTCCCAGCGTGCCCAATTCTTCTCCAACAATATCAAATCGCTCGATCCAATGATGGTTGCCGTGAAGCGCTATCAGCAGGAAGACAAAATTGAACGCATCGTTTTTGATGCTCAGGTTTTACCCTTCGGTGAGGACAAGTATAAGTGGTTGGTGGAGCGGATGGGGCCACCATTGCAAGACGAAGTGCGGGCTTCCCCCGATGACATCGTTCGATTTGAAGCCAGCATGCAAGGCGGGCTGGGCGGTGGATCGGCCGAGACGCATCATCTCTTTGGGGCAGTGCAGGATTATTTGGATCCGGACATCGATCTGAAACCGAAATCGTTCTTGCGACTACTGGATACATTTCGGCAAACGCCGGGGTACGTAGGTGCTTGGCCGAGCCCCGGATTTACGAATTGGATGCCGCAACTGGGCGGACGCCCGGATGCGTTTGGCTATACTTATTCTGGTTTGCTCAAATTGTGGCGACTACAGTGGAAGGATTTTTCGGTATTGTCTTTCAACCAACGAAGGTTGGAAGATCTAAAAAAGCACTTGGCTATCATCCCCAGCACTCGGCCCGCCCAAGTGCGAGTGAAAATTGGCGACCTCGCAAACTCAAAAATTCAGGTCTGGGCCAATATGATCAATTTTCGCCGTAGCTGGCAAGCATCAATCGCCAACGTTCAATTGTTGAATTTGATCAATCAACAATTTGGTACGCCACCGGAGCTGACAAAATCGGTGGCGTCTCGGATGCTGGATGTTGAACTGGTCTGTTCTCTCGATGGCGAATACAAACAGGTCGAATTGCCCAGTGGTCGCTCTGTTTGGTATTCAGATGCTTGGCCGTCCTTTGGCAATCCGGCGCTGCCCGGGGGATATTTGGCTCCTGTTCTGACTTGGTTTCGTGGTTTGGAGCTGGAAGTGATTAAAAAAGACACGCAGTTTTCGGTTCACGGTATTTTGGACGTGCAACGTTCGGATCAGTCCGACGGGCTGCCTTCGTTTGATCTGTTCAAGGGATTTGGCAAGATGTTCGGGAAATGATGCTGGGGCGCGTCGGCCATGGGGATCGTGGTGGGGAGCGAGAAATGACATTGTGTCAGAGAGCTGCCGCGTTGCTTTGGACCTTAGCCGCTGGGCGCTAGCGGGCTGTTGATTTATTCACGGCACGGTCGTGGCATAGGCTTCCAGCCTGTGAATCTTGCACGATTCAAAACGTTTAGTCTTCTTCGAAGACGTAAAATCACAGGCTAGAAGCCTATGCCACCTTAAATCAACATCACGCTGGTCGTGGGTTGCGGGGCGTTTGTACGAAACATCAGGAAAACGTTACTCAACGAACCAGCGGCTAGCGCCCTGCCGCTAACCTGTCGAGCCATCGGGATTCCGAAATGGTGGAAACTGTCCCAGATAATTTTTTAACTGGCCCGCGAGTTGCTCTAACGTGAGCTTGAAAATGAATTACCGCAAAAATGTCAGGGAAATCTGTGGACAACGTTCCCAAACCCCTTACGATATTGGCCTTTCATTAACCCAAAAAAACGATTCACGCTTTTTCAATCAAAGTTCTGGAGGAATAGAACATGGCAGCGACCGCCAAAAAACCAGCTAAATCCAAGGCTAAATCCGTCAAATTACAGCCGCTGGGCGAACGCATCGTTGTGCAACGTGAGCAGTCTCAGGACCAAACTGCCGGCGGAATCATTCTGCCAGAATCGGCCAAGGACAAACCTGCCCGCGGAACCGTGGTTTCTGTCGGCGAAGGCCGCATGACCAAAGACGGCTCGCGCGTCGCGTTGACCCTGAAACCGGGCGACCAGGTGCTCTTTTCGTCATACGGCCCCGACGAAATTACTTTCGGCGACGACACGCTATTGCTGATGCGTGAAGACGACGTCTTGGCCGTCATCGAATAAGTGGAACCGGCCTCGAGCCTATCAGAAAATTCAACATAAACCTGAACTCAGGAGATTTTATCATGGCAAAAATGATTGCCTTCGAACAAGAAGCCCGTGAAGCTATCCGCCGCGGCGTCTCAAAATTGGCCCGCGCGGTCAAAGTTACTCTCGGCCCCAAAGGCCGTAACGTCATCCTTCAAAAGAGCTTCGGCTCGCCGACGGTCACCAAGGACGGCGTCAGCGTCGCCAAGGAAATCGAGCTTGAAGATGTTTACGAGAACATGGGTGCCCAAATGGTGCGCGAAGTGGCCAGCAAAACCAGCGACGTCGCTGGCGATGGAACGACCACCGCAACCGTCATGGCCGAAGCCATTTTTAACGAAGGCCTCAAAGCCGTTACCGCTGGCGTGAACCCGATTCAAATGAAGCAAGGAATCGAGAAAGCCGTTGATGACATCTGTGCGAAATTGACCAGCATGTCAATCAAGATCAAGAACAAATCAGAGATGGCCAACGTTGCCTCGATTGCTGCCAACAACGATCGCGAAATCGGCGAACTACTATCCGAAGCGATGGAAAAGGTCGGCAAAGACGGCGTCATCACCGTTGACGAAGGCAAAAGCCTGGGCACCGAAGTCGAATTGGTCGAAGGTATGCAATTCGATCGCGGTTACCTTTCTCCTTACTTCGTGAACGAACCGGCCAGCATGGAAGTTGTCTTCGAAGACGCTTACATCTTGGTTTTCGAAAAGAAGATCTCCAACATCAAGGACTTGGTTCCGCTGTTGGAAAAGGTCGTTCAGCAGGGCAAGCCACTGGTCATCATCGCTGAAGATGTTGACGGCGAAGCTTTGGCGACTTTGGTTATCAACCGCCTCCGTGGTTCTTTCAACTGCTGTGCAGTGAAGGCTCCTGGCTACGGCGATCGCCGCAAAGCGATGATGGAAGACATCTCAATCCTTTGCGGCGGAACGGCTGTTTTCGAAGCTCTGGGAATGAAGTTGGAAAACCTCGGCCTGACCGACCTCGGCCGAGCCAAGAAAGTGATCATCAGCAAAGACGCCACGACCATCATCCAGGGCGGTGGCAAGACATCAGATGTCAAGGCTCGCGTGGATCAAATCCGCCGCGAAGTCGAAAACTGCTCTTCGGATTACGATCGCGAGAAGTTGGAAGAGCGTCTGGCGAAGCTTTCAGGTGGAGTCGCAAAACTGAACGTCGGTGCGGCCACTGAAAGCGAAATGAAAGAGAAGAAGGCGCGTGTCGAAGACGCTCTGCACGCCACACGTGCGGCGGTTGAAGACGGCATCCTTCCTGGCGGTGGTGTGGCGTTGCTACGAGCATCAGCGGCTGTCAAGCCTGGCGATCTTACTGACGACGAAGCGACCGGTTACAGCATCGTGGTACGAGCTTGCCGTTCGCCATTGAACATGATCGCCAGCAACGCCGGACAAGACGGTGGAATTGTTTGTGAAAAAGTGATCGCGGGCAAAACTAACTTCGGCTACAACGCGTTGACCGATGACTATGTCGACATGGTCGCCGCAGGTGTGATTGATCCTGCCAAGGTTACCAAGACCGCGCTGACCAACGCGGCCAGTGTTGCGACGTTGTTGTTGACCAGTGACGCTTTGATTGCAGACAAGCCCAAAGATGGCAAGTCTTCCGGTCATGGCGGCGGACACGACATGTATTAAAACCTAAAACCGATCTCAATTCGGTTGATCGACTCAAGGCCGTTGCTCGAAAGAGCAACGGCTTTTTTTTGTGATGCAAAGTTCTGAATTTGGTCCCAAGTAAGAATGCTTTCGCTTTGAAGTTGTGTTTTGTTAATCACGAAGTGATGGCATGTATTAGCCCCGGACGCAAGTCCGGGGGACTATCAATCATTCGTTCCGTTAGTCCTGAAAGTACGACAGGAACCTAAACACCAAGAGCGTGCCGTGCTTTCAGCACTTACGGTGATTCTTCCGGGAGCAATCCATGGACTTGCGTCCATGGCTACTACCTACCGTGCTTTCAGCACTAAAAAAGAACAACTTCACGACTCACGCCTTCGCGTTACGAAACGAGTGTTTTTTTACTTCCCTGATCTGTCCTTAATCGGCACAAAATTGCCAAAGTAACTTAGCGTGCGACAATTGAGGCACCAATACAGCTATATTTTGGCATTTCCTCCATACGATTTTTCACAGGAGGTGATAAAATTGGAGCCCTTCGTTAACCCACCGACTAACGCCCCGGTCCTACCTTAGCCCACATCAGCTCACTACGGTCGAAATCAAATCTAGATTTCGCCATCCACTGATTCCTATACGTAGGTGAGATTAATAGGGAAGTTTTTTAGAGTACGGAAGCAATATGAATCAGCCATCTACGCTGTCACCAGATACAGAACCTCAATCCACTGATACAAACTCGTCCGACGTTTCTTCGGCTAAAAGCCGTAAGAAGCACTCGGGTGTTGGCGGTCGAGACGCGACCAGCATTCCGCTGCCGGAAAAGGTGAACCGCAAACGCATCTACTACAGCTACTGTTTGTCGATCGGTGCGTTTCATATTGCAGCGCTGCTGATTTTTGTGCCTTGGTTCTTCAGTTGGTCAGGCGTGGCGGCCTTGGTGATCGGGACTTATCTGTTTGGAGCGATTGGAATTCCGATCTGCTACCACCGCTTGCTGACGCACCGGAGTTTCAAAACACCGAAATGGTTTGAACGCGTGCTTGTCACGATCGCGCTTTGCAATGGTCAGGAAACACCGGCGCGTTGGGTGGCTTGGCATCGTTTGCACCACCACGAATCCGACCATCAAGAGGATCCGCATAGCCCGTTGGTTAATTTCTTTTGGTCACACTTTGAATGGTTGATAATTGAAAACAAAGGCACTGACAAATTTGATTTGTATAAAAAGTACGCCAAAGACATTCTTCAAGACCCGTACTACATGTGGCTGGAGAAGAACACTTACATGGGCGTCGTTATTTTCTTGGCTCATGGATTGCTGATTTACCTGTTAGCTTTCATTGGTGCGAGCCTCTACTACGGCTTGGGCATGGAAGCGTTCCAGCTGGCCAGCAGCATTTTTGTCTGGGGTGTGGTGGCGCGAGTCGTTTGGGTTTGGCACATCACTTGGTCGGTGAACTCATTGTCACACATGTTCGGTTACCGAAACTACGACACAGACGACCACAGCCGCAACAATTGGTTTGTCGCACTGATCGCATCGGGTGAAGGTTGGCACAACAATCATCATGCGGATCAATCCGCCGCCACGGTGCAACATAAGTGGTGGGAGATTGATGTAAACTATTACATCATCAAAGGATTTCAGTTGGTGGGGCTTGCCTCGAACATCGTGCCTCCTATGCACAAACGAAAAGCGGCACGTGCAAAGGAATTAGCCTCACAAGACTAATACACCGTTACGTCTCAATTTTGGGGGTAGTGGATGAGGCTACGAATCCTGCGGCTGCAT
>CALDEW010000502.1 GCA_937942355.1 uncultured Pirellulaceae bacterium
TTTTCCAAGCAAAGAATCGTTGCTTCCGCCGGGACAAGCCCGTCGGAGAGCCGTTAACCAAGAGAAAGTTGGTGGTAGCTTGTCAGTTGTGATTCCGACCGGGACAAGCCCGTCGGAAATCTAGGTTGCAAAATAGATGTGAGGTATAAAAAGACTCGTTGCCTCGTCCACTACCTGAGACCCTACTTCCTTCTACGTTGCCTGTCGCTTTGCCGTCGATTATCAGAAGCCCCTTCCCGTCCGATTTCGTTTTCGAAATAGATCCCTTGACGTTTGCCGGCCATCACATGCTGGCTGTATTTCTTGCGCGTCTCCATAATCGAATACTCGTCGTTGGCGACGACCAGCGCGGCTTTGATTTCATCAACGTCGGTTTCCTCTGGCAGCCGATTCATGACGACACCCGTCAGCCCAAAGGTCCCCGCCCGGATGATGTAGATTCCGGGATCGGACGTGTCTCCCTGAACCGAACTTGACCATTTAGCGTCAACTTTTGGATCCATAATATTCAAGTGAAACTTTCCAACAATGTCGCTGGCGGAAAACACTTGCTCTAATTTTTCTTTAACCTGCGGCTGGTCTTTTTCTTTAACATTCATAGCAACCAGCAGCCGCTGATCCGCGGCGGCCACGTTGAGTGCTTGCCGAAACGAGTTGAAGTCCTGGAGAACCGCCGGAGCGTCTGTGTCAGCCGGCGTGTACCGCGCCGAGATGCGCTGCATTTCCTTGATCATTGTTGCGTCGTCAAGCCGCTTGTCAGTGTCGGCTTGTCCGGGTCTGGCGTTTGGTGAACCTCTGCCCTTAACCACCGCTGAAGGACTTCGGCCCGACCGAGTCAGCTTGCGCGTTCCCTGCGGGTCAAAGATCATAAAAGCCGTATTGGCAAGGCGGCCGTTGAGCAGTTCACGGACCATCTTTTCTGATTCTTTATTCTCGAAAGTCTCGATTCGAATACAAACGAAATCGCGAGACGCTTTGAGGAACTCTTCACTTGCGAACAAACTGTTCTGCGTTTTTGTGTAACCGGGTCAGAAAACTCCCGACACACCCGAACAAGTAGTGGCCGCTGACATAAAAAAGATAGGGCGATTAGAACGTTTGGCTTCAGCAAGTCCCGTATCCCAAGTCGTGTACCAAGCAACGCCCGCATCTCCGACCGCCTGAGGATTATCTGGAACAGTTAGCGCACCACTGGGAGCCTGATTGCTTCGGTTACCTTGCGCGAAACAGGTCGAAGCGGCTGCCAACAAAACTATCCAAGTAAACAAGATTTTCATGGCGTCTCTCCCAGATCGAAGATGGAACTATCGTGTCATCCTCATACACGAATTCTGACCGGGAAAAGGACAAGTGCACAATTTATGAATCGGAAAGAATCCGCAGCTCACCGAAGAAAACCCGAAGATTTCGAAGCAGAAAAGAAAGAAGGGACGTCCATGTCCCTGCGTTTTATTCGTCGGCTATCTAGCCGCGACGAAGTTCAAATTCGCCCTCGAACGTGAAGAGCGCATCCGGATTGAAGTTTGCAAAAATCGAATCAACGACTTCGTTCTCACCTTCTCCTTCGGTAAAGCAAACATCCATCTCACCATCGGCTGAATCATCAACACCATCGGCGGCATCAGTCAGTTCAGGCGAATAGTCAACCACATCGACTTCTGGAAGATCATCCACGATCTCCAATTCCTCGACCGGATCGGCATCGACATCAAAGTTGGCTTCGGTGAGTGTTAACGACAATTCATACGAAGCAGGCACATCATTGAGCGCGTCAACCAACACTTGATATGAATCTCCCTGGACGACATCAAAAAGAATCCCAACGTCATCGTTGGTCGTTCCGGCAACAACGGGTTCAGCGTCGACATTCTCGGTGCTGTTAGTGCCGGCAGAATCAAAGACGGCAACCGAGGCATTGACTTCGTTGTCTGCGCTGGTCGTCGTCAGATCCAAAGCGACTTCTCCATCAGCTGGCGCGACAAACTGAAACGCGTCCGCATCGTCAGCCGTTTCCAGTTCCCCTGCGATCGAAGCAACGCCATCAACGAACGTAAGCTCCGTCGCGTCGACACCGATCTCGTCCACATGTAAATCAACAACCGGTTCGACTTCCGGTTCAACCTCGGGCTCGACTTCAGGCTCAAGCTCCATTTCTGGATCGACCTCGGGTACCGGATCGGCCTCTGCTTCCGGTTCTATCTCCGGTTCAACTTCGGGTTCGACCTCAGGCTGTACTTCTGGTTCCAGCCCCATTTCTGGTTCGACTTCGGGTACCGGATCGGCCTCAACCTCAGGTTCTATTTCGGGCTCGACCTCTGGTTCAACACCAGGTTCAAGCTCCATTTCTGGATCGGCCTCTACTTCTGGTTCCAATTCAGGCTCGACCTCTGGTTCGACTTCAGGCTCCACTTCAGACTCGACGGCAACAGCTTCCAAATTCATCTCAATTTGATAGGAACCTGTTTGGCCCTCACCGGCGCTGATTGCCAGAAAGTACTGGCCGCCGCTCTCAACGTCGAACGAAATCCCAACAGTTTCGTTGGTGATGCCGCGCGTGATCGCTTCGCCAGCGCTGTCGAACACTTGAACCTGAAGCTCGGTGCTGTTGTCCGGGTTGAGTTCCGCTAACCCCAATGACACTTTGCCATCGGCTTCGGCTGTAAACTGAAAGGTGTCGACATCACCGGCGGTCTCCAAATTGCCATTAAGTGCAGCACTACCGTCAACGAATTCCAATTGAGTTGAATCCTCGCCGACGATGTCCGCGTGGAGGTCGGCATCGAAGCTGGCGGTGACTTGGAAGTAACCCTCAACGCCCTCTTGGGCAGAAACGTTCAACTGATACGTTTCGCCTGCTTCGGCTTCAAAGGTCAGCTGTTGGAAACCGGCCACCTCTTGCGTCATATCAAAATCAATGGTGTTGCCAGTGGCATCGGTCACTTCCAAAGTAGCCTGAGCATCACCCAGCGATGACGCAACGACGATATCGACCAAACCATGGGCTGATGGAGTAATCTCAAACGATTGGTTCAAACTTTCGGCATCAATCGAACCAAAAAAGCCGTCCGTTCCATCGACAGGGTCGCCCAAGTCGTGAACCAAGACGTCGGAATCTGTTTCGATCTCCGGTTCCTGCTCAACCTCCGATTCTAGTTCTGCTTCTGGTTGCTGTTGGACTTCCGATTCCGGTTGGAGGTCGTTGGCAGCACCGTCGGCCGGGGCGATCGGTAGTTCCGCCGTCTCGAACTCCAGAGATTCCGCGCCCGTCTCAACTTCAGCGACCTGACACAGCACGGTTTCAGGCTCCGCGACTTCGGTGGGCAACATCTCACACACCGACAAGTCCGCCGCAAGTAATCGACGACCTTCTAATTGCTCAATGCGCAGACGTCTTTTAGTATTTCGTTTCTTCATTTTTCGACGGTTCGTGAAAACCGCTCCCTAACCACGATCAGTAAAAAGCACAGCCAAGGGGTACGGCAATCGACAGGTAAACGGTTCGCTCAATTGCGATCGACTCGAGGTGAAAACAGCAAAAAGCGCGAGCCTCGAAATAGCAACTGTGCTGTCATTACCTCGAGAATGTAAAAACGACATGCTTGCCTGCAGGTATTAGCCACCGTTGTTCTGCTGCCAGCGGTGTAGCCAAGAACGTGTCAACTGAAATGAGCAACGAATCGTCAGAATCAACACATCCCTAAAAAAGTCGCGCCATGGTAATGAACCAGAGCGATTGAGGACGAGATTGAAGGACAAGCCTCCTACGCTTCCTTAGCGAGGCACTCTGTCGGGCCAGCCCCACTTGTCCTTGCTCTCAACGGTCGCGATGAACGCTGTTACGATGAACGCTGCTAGAAACTGTTTTGAATTTGATCGATCCAATTTCCTGAGAAGCTTCTTCGCAGTTTCCATGACTTTCATGTTCTGGAGTGCGATCACCTTCAGTGCGTCCGCAAAAGCGGAACTGATTTTCATCAACGATCAATCAGTAGAAAGCCACGTTGCCCAACTTAGGGCTCAAGTCATCCCCAGAGACAGCCAAGGCTACCGCGTGCCCAGCGCTCAAGAGCGCGCCGACTTTCGAAATTTGGCCGATGGGCTTTGGAACGCAGGCTCCACTTCCGACCTGAACATGCTTGTGCCATTGGCTCAATCGTTGGACTACGACGTGTTGAGCTTGAACAGTGCCGGCAGCACCTACTTCGGCCTGCAAGAATCAAACACGGGCGCTGACCGCAAAGGCTGGGGAAGCTTCCTTCTTCGACAAGGCGGTTCGAGCAGCGCTTTGCTCCAAGTAGCCCATCCACTGTTCGATACCAATACTCCCTCCATCGCCGCCCAAGCATTTGTCGGCAGTGACGCCAGAGGGCTTTTAATCGCAGGCGCTCACCGAAACGCCAATGGTCAGGGCACGGCCGACGTGGCTCATTTAACGGAATCCGTTTTTCAAGAAGTCCATCAATCCTTCGTTGAAAATGCTACCGATCCCTCCGTCTGGCAAATCCACGGCTTTAATATCGACCTGCATCCTGAATTTCCAGCAGGCATCGACGCCGTCATCAGCAGCGGCACGGGTTCGGTCACCGAATTTGTTTTGGGGCTCGACCAACGCATCGACGACTTGGCCGGTGGCTGGACCAGTCACACCTACAACACCCTAGAGATTAACGACGCGCTAAACATCGCCACCAACGAAAACGTGGCCGGCTCTGTATTCAGCTCCCTGGCCGGGACAACCAATATTCAACAACAGCACACGACCTCTCTGGGCGGACAGTTCGTTCACATTGAGTTAGAACAAAGCTTCCGAATTGATGGCGGCGAATTTTCGCGCCAACTGATCTCGCAAACCATTGCCGATGCAATTTCTTCGGCCGCAGCATCGGTTCCCGAACCAAGCGGATTGGTTGTACTTGGATTCTTTACCGGATGCCTTAGCGCTCGCAGGCGTCGATCGCTTTAGGTAGCTGGTAGCGTTTCACTATCGGATATCGTCTTCTTGGTCGGGAGTGCTTGATTTAACCGTCAAACCTAATCTTGGTCTGTTTTCTTGGAACTTCACTACCTTCGAAAAAGCGATGTAGTCATGCAGACAAAGCCTTCCGGCACCGAAAATGGATACGGCATCAATCAGCGATAGAAACCCGGTAACACTGTCACCGACATCCACTGAATCCCAAAACAAGACACAGACAAGCGCGATTATGGGAATCCACAAATTACGGCATACATAAACTCGAAAAAACGGCAGCAACTCACAACTTTTCTGATCCACAATCTGTATCTTCATTAGGTATTTGCCAATTGTCTGCCCACGGTCAACCAAAAGATATCCGTTGAGAGCCAAGAAAACGACGTTCGCCAGCAGTGTTATTAGTAGCTCTTCGACCAGCGGTGACGGGTGAATACTTTCCCGTTCCGCGAACACCACATAAATAAAGAGAGGCATTAACACGGCCATCAAAGCTACCGCATCCAGAATTGCCGCTACCAAACGAACGCTTCGATCAGCAAGTTCATCATCCTGATTTACCGCTGGCATGTGAATCGGCTTTGAAAAATTTGGAGCCGCGTAGGGATTGTCAGACATATATATGTTCTTGTTCTGCTTGCAAATCGGGACACTTACAGTGCACTTAGTCCAGCCATTGTAAACGCTCCACCGACGTGCGTGGCGCTCCGTCTGCATTCTTTGCTCCACCGAAATCAGCGTTGGTGAACAAACGCAAACCGTCTACGATTCGGTGATGAGCAATGTCGGCCAAAAGAACAGAAAACGAAGAAACTCCCCACCCGCTAAACGATTTGGCTGGGTTCTACCTGAAAAACGAAAACCGCTTTTCCCGTCGCCGCCAACTTCGCAACCCGGGTCCGCAGCAATGGCGCCTGGACCTTCTACTGGTGTCAACAAATCAATCGCTGCGGCCAAGACACATCCTGGCGCGCGAGAGGGCAATCCAATTGCCAGGCAACAGTATTCGAACTACTTCGCCTCGGCCAAACGCCCCATCGTTTCGCTGTATTTTCTGCTGCCGCTAATTTTGTGCTACGAAATTGCCAAAATCTTCGCCGGTGGCGAGTCACTTTCCAGTGGAATCGATCTTTGGATTCACAACTTCCTCTGCATTTTTGGCGCTGGGCAACTGGTGATCCTGCCCCTGCTGACGGCCGCCGTGATGTTGTACTATCACCACAAAACCAACGACCATTGGCACGTCCAACCGTCAACTTTTGGGAAAATGGCGGCTGAAGCGATCGGGTTTGGTTTCATGCTGTTCTTTTTCGCTCACATCTTTCAAATCGCGGCTGTCGCCGGTGCCTCTGCTGGCCAAGTCATCGATCCGTACTATTGGCAAATCGGATCCACAGCCTGGTGGGCCAACGTCGTGACCTATGTCGGGACCGGCATTCACGAAGAACTCATCTTCCGCGTCATCATTATGCTGCCAGCAATCGCGTATCTGAAAAGCATCCTAAGCGACGATCTAACGGCGACGCTACTTGCCGTGATCGGCACTGGATTGCTGTTTGCGCTGGCTCATGTTGATTTCATCAACCCGTTGGGTCAGCCGTTTGATCCGACCAGTTTCTCATTGCGATTCACCGTATCCTGCCTTTTCGCAGCCTTGTTTCTCTATCGCGGCTTCGGCATCGTTGTCGGAACGCACATCGTCTACAACGTGCTGACACTGCTGGGGTAGCGTAGTGGACGAGGCAACGAGTCAAGCCCCTCCTAAAGACGCTCCATAGGCCAACGACCAGCCCAAAAAAAGCACTTCGACACCAACCTTACTTTTTAAGGTTCCAGTTTGGACGTTTTGTTTGTGGGCTCCAAGTTATGGGTTTACACGGGTAAGGGTGGGCCGGACTCGTCGCCTCATCCACTACGCCCCGAAATTAGGCGATCAATGAACACCCCCGCTAGCATCAAACATTTTTAGAGATCTGCATTGCGACCATCGGCGGTAAACCTTACAACGACTCTGAAAATTGTTCCTAACTCAGAGCCGCGCATTAGCACTGAAAATGCTGGCAATTGTTCGCAAGTTGGCTTTAGGCCAGTCTTACGAACAAAAACCCGAAAGGTTCGGCCAAATAAAAACGGTTTGGCACAGAGTGTGCGAATGAGTTCGCTGGCTGCGGAAAGAACACTCCGCGGACGCGACCTTTCACTTTAAAAAATAATATGAACGGCATGGGTCAAGGATTAGATTCAGCCGCACAATCCGAACATTAGTTCGTCAGTCATGGAGGACGAGTTGTGAAATCTACTTTCAGTAAAGTTGTATTGTCGGCGCTGGTAACGGTCGTCGCATTGTCAAGCGGCGTTGCGTCAGCGCAAGAAAGCAAACAATCAGGAATCGTGGCGGTTCTTGATGTCGCCAAGGTCTTCAAGGAAAACCGCGACTTCGAGTCAAAGATGCAGTCGATTAAATCGACCGCGGACCAACTCAAAGCTTCGATTAAGCAGAAGCAAGACGCCATCAAACAGGAAGCCGGCGGCCTCCAACAGTTCGAAGTCGGTTCGCCTGAGCGGAATCAGATGGAAGCCGATCTTGTCCAGAAGCAAGCCAAGCTTCGCACCGAGGCACACCAAGCCGAAGTGGATCTTCTTTCAAAAGAAGCCCGCGTTTACTACGACACCTATCAGCAGATGCAGACCATTTTGTCTTCGCTGTCTACCGAGTACGGCATTTCGCTGGTACTACGATTCGATAGCGAAGAAGTCGACGCCAATAATCGTGGCGAAGTCATCAAAGGCGTCAACCGCGCCGTCGTTTACCAGCAAGGTCTTGACCTGACCACAATGGTGATCGAAAAAATGTCCACCAACGTTGCTTCAGCCGGTGGCGGGACTCAGCGCTAATTCAAGCGGATATCTCCAAAAGAAGTAGGGTCGGGTCTTTGCAAAAAGTCCGGCTCTCTTTTTTTGTACGATGATCGTCGCCTTTGATCAGCTAGTAGGGCCGGTTCCCACCGGCCTTTTAGATACAGGTGGGCGCGGCCGGTAGGAACCGGCCCTGCAGATTTTTTTTGTACAATAACCTTCGCGATTCGCCCCACCAAAGGCGTTAGCAAACCCAAGCGAAACAATCTTTCCTCGCGATTCCTGATCCGCCAATGAATATCGCAATTTTCGAAGACACCGCCGTTGAAAAACTGGCTCCGATCACCACTTCAAGACCTGCCTACGCGATTCAGTGTGGTGCGTTTCAACTGATTGACCTCGTCGGCCAGTTGGAAACAAACACCATCGCTGCGGTGCGCCCTCATCTTCTGAGCATCCAGGAACGTGACTACTCTTTCTCAGCACAGCTTGACGCCGCGCAACCCAAAACATTGGTGCTCAACGCGCAAATCGCGCCCACGGTGACGAACTACCAAACGATCCAACAACTGGCCGCCTCCGACGATTGCGTTATCCAGGTCCCAGGCGGAAACAGAATCATCGCGGCGGTCCTTCCAACAGACCTCTTAGCCAACGACGACTGGTCGAAGAACCTTACCTCCATCGTCGACGCAGCAAACTTGGCCTCGGCGGGGGTATCATTGGACTTTTTTGAATACCCTCACGACGTCATCCGCTTGCACATGGAGCACTGCGAACAGAATCTTGAGTTTCGCCTGCTGCAAAATCAATACGGACGCTTGGCCGACGGAGTATTCGTTGCCAAAACGTCGCCGCCTACGATTGATCCGACAGCCGTTTTCGATTCCTCCTCGGGCCCGATCATCTTTGATTCCAATGTGAAAGTTGGACCACACTGCTTCTTTCGCGGCCCGGTCTATGTCGGCCCAAACTGCAAAATCAGCGAACACAGCTCCATCAAAGACGCCGTCTCGATCGCACACACCTGCAAGATTGGCGGGGAGGTCGAAGGCTGTGTGATTGAACCGTGGACCAACAAACAGCACTACGGATTCCTTGGCCATTCTTACTTGGGAAGCTGGATCAATTTGGGGGCAGGAACTTGTAACAGCGATCTGAAAAACACCTATGGCAAAATCAACATGACCTATGGTGATCAGACCGTCTCCACCGGCATGCAATTCGTTGGCTGTTTTATCGGCGACTATGCGAAGACTTCGATCAACACCAGCATTTTCACTGGCAAAACGATTGGCGTCGCCAGTATGGTGTACGGATTGGCAACCGCAAACGTACCCAGCTTTGTGAACTACGCACGGACGCTTGGACAGATGGGGTTGCTGCCGCCTGAAATTGCGGTCACCACACAAAGACGAATGTTCGCCCGACGCAAAGTGGACCACCAACAGACCGACTGCCAACTGATCCACGACATGTTCGTTCTGACCGAAGGCGAACGTCCGTCGGGTTTAAGTTCACAGCCAATTGCGTTTTAAGGGCAAAGTCGAACCAATTTTTGAGCCGTTTTCGACCTGACACTGGTTCAATAGTGACAAAATGTGCCAAGTCCTTGCCGACATCGGTCTGTTTGAATTGCCGCCTGTGACTAAAATAAAAACGGCTGAACAAACAAGTCAATCTAACTTGTTGGCCGATTCATCTAACTTTTTTCCAACAGCTGGCGACTCATGTCTCTCCAAGATTTTTTCCAGAACGACAAACTGGCAATCTCTTTCGAACTTTTTCCTCCCAAGACAGCGGCAGGCGAAGCGAATCTGTACAAAAATGTGACTGCGCTGATGGAGTACGCGCCCGACTTCATTACTTGCACCTACGGTGCCGGTGGATCGACGCGCGACAAAACCCTGGAGATTATCGAAAAGGTGAAATCCCAATTCGACATTCCCGTCGCATCGCACCTTACGCTGGTCGGTAGCAGCAAAGATGACCTCCGGGAGTACCTTAACAAGGCCAAAGACCAAGGCGTGGATTACATCGTTGCCCTGCGGGGTGATCCACCCAAAGGCGAAACTGAATTCACCCGGGCCGAAGGCGGGCTGCAATATGCCAACGAACTGGTCGAACTGATCAATGAAGAGTTTTCAGACTTCGGCGTGTTGGTGGCCGGTTACCCTGAGACTCACAAAGACGCCGTTAGCCCGGAGATTGATTTAGAGAATCTGAAACGCAAGGTCGATGCGGGCGCTGATGCGGTTGTGACTCAACTGTTCTACGACAATGATGACTTTTATCGTTTCCGCGATCGTTGCCAAGCGATTGGGATCAACGTTCCGATTGTTCCAGGCTTACTTCCGGTCACCAGCCTCAAACAGATCGAAAAAATCACGTCGATGTGCGCGTCGAAGTTGCCAAAGAAATTTGTTGAAGCGCTATCCAGAAGCGACGATCCCAAGGAACAATATAAAGCGGGCGTAGACCTGGCGATTGAACAAACCGGCGATCTTATCGCCAGCAATATCGAAGCCGTTCACTTTTATGTGCTTAACAAATCGCAGGCCACCTCTGACATCCTTCGCGCGATCAACGTCAATGCCTAACATGGGTTAGATCACTGGCACCAGCCACCGATTGTGTTTTTAAACTTAGGGAGATATCCGTGCATCGCACAATTCTTGCAGTCGCTGTTTTCATTTCACTGGCGTTCAACACTTCGGCGTGGAGCCAAGCACCTGAGGTCCCCTCGATGACCGGGAGCGCCGCCGGCACGGGCGAAGCCGCCAAAAATGCACAGTTGGAATCCGTTTACCAAGAGTTGTCGAATTTAGTGCCCGGGGGTGTTGCCCCAGGCTCCGGAGCAGAAAAGTCATTAAAGGCGGCGATTGATCTATTTGCCAATCGAAAACCACTCGAGGCTCAACAGTTGCTCAAAGATTCAGCCGCCGCCGATGCCAACTTTCCTCCGGCAGACTTAATGCTGGCGGCGATGGCCTATGCGATTAACGACAACAAATCAGGAAAACTCTTGCTCGAACAATCTGCCGCCAACAACGGAGACTATCCAGACGTGTACTTTTCGTTCGGCCGACTGGCATTGTCCCAACAGCGATTCACCGACGCCGAAGCGAATGCGGAATTAGGCTTACAGAAGACCAATGGTGGATCCTTCAACCAAAACCAATTGGATCATTTCAAGCGCCGTTATTACGAAATCAAATTTCAAACCGCCAAATCCAGAGGAAAGCTGGACTTTGCGAAACAGTACTTACAGCAGTTAGAATCAGTCGCGCCAAAGTCGTCTCAGACTTTGGTGGGAAAAGCGGAGATGGCGTTCGAAGAGAAAAACATCGACCAAGCGATGGAGTTTTTGAATCAACTAAATTCCGTCTCTCAAGGCGAACCTCAAGTGCCCCAATTAGTAATCGCCAGCTGGTTTCAGCGCAAAGGGAAAGTTCAAAATGCGGACCTCTGGATAAAGAAGGCCGCCGCTGAAAATTCCGATAACGCTAACGTTCAAATCGCTTCGGCTAAATGGTCATTGAACCGAGAGAAGTTCTCCGACACTCTCAGAGCCGTGAAATCGCTGGAATCAATCTCTGGCGAAACGAACCTCAGCAAAGAAATTCGCGCAAAGGTCGCTTTCGCTCAAGGCGCATACGCAACTGCCGAAGAGACATTTGATGCTTTGCTGGCGGCTAACCCTGGCAATATTGACTATGCCAACATGCTGGCCCTTTCAATGATTCAAAGCACTGATCAGGAAAAACAAAAGGGTGCGTTGGAGTTGGCACGTAAAGTGGCCGGCGCGCAGCAAAACAGTCCAACCGCACTTAGTTCGCTGGCTTATGTGATGCTGAAATCTGGTGAGACCGAAGGAGCTCGATCGCTGCTGGCAAGAGTCGCTCAAATACCCAACCCCAGCCCTGATGTCAGTTTCATTATGGCCTACATGCTTGCCGAAACAGGACAGATGCCTCAAGCGAAATCTGTATTGGAGAAAGTTCTGACGGCGAAAGGGCTTTTTCTGTTTCGTGGAGAAGCGCAGAAGTTGCTGCAATCCGTTGGCCAGGCAAGCCAAGGTCTACCGACGCCCGGACAATAATCTACTACCTAATCTACAACCAGCCTAATGCAGCGTTACGTCCCAATTTTGGGGTAGTGGATGAGGCCACGAATCCTGCGGCTGCATTAAACGATAAATTGAAGGGGGAAAGGAGAGGCAGGACTCGTTGCCTCATCCACTACCAACCAAAGGATTGCTGGACCTCAACTGGAGCAGGCAGCGTGGTTTCTGGGAGCAAAGGTGAATCCCAAGCCTGCTTCGCTTCGCGGATCATCGCGGCGTCGGCGATCGCTTCTTCTTTGCGAAGTGCTTCGTCTTCACGTTGCTGCGTCAATTCCGCCGCCATTTCATATTGGCGAATCAGGCGAGGAATTAGATCACCGATGCTCTGCAGCCCGGTGCGGGGTTTGGCGGACGACAATTGAGTGTGAAGAGGCTGGATCATGATAGGTTCCTTTGTTTCGCGGCCTGAGTGTTGGTGGCAAGCGTTTTTGACTTGTCTGAAACAATCATTGGCCGGCCCCGTGACACCTCTGGTCACGCTGAAAAATAAAGTCGCGAAAATTTAAACTGATAGCATCCGCACACCCTCAAATCCTCTCGGGGCACGGAGAAAACCTGCTAAAATCCAAGTCAATAATCGACTTCCACCCGCCCAACCTCTGGGCATTGGACACTTCACACTCGTTGGGAAACCCGTGCTCCGTCTGATTCTGACCATCTGCGCCGCCGCAATCCTCCCGTCACTGGCGATGGGGCAGGACGTCGTCGTTCACCAATCGCAAAATGGCCCCGCCGTACGGAGAGAGGGCACGATCACCGATTGGTCAGGCCTGACTTTGAGGATGCAGCAGGCCGGTCGCACGCGCGACTTTGACGGGGCTGAGGTCATCGCGATCGAAACACAATGGCCTACCGGATACGATCAAGGGCTGCAGGGACTCGCGCGGCGCGATTACCGCGCGGCGCTGAACTCTTTCTCGGAAGCACTTGGGCAAGAGCAACGCCCCTGGGCAAAAAACATCATCCGGTCCAAACAACTCGCCTGCCAGCTTGCCACCGAAGAACTCCCCGCCGCAGCCCAAACTTTTTTTGACATCATCGCCACCGATCCCCAAAGTCGTTTCGCTCCGATGTGCCCTCTGCGCTGGAGCGGTAACCAATCCGGCATGAATCAGATGGCCGCCGACTGGATCAACTCGGATGAACCGATCGTGCAACTATTAGGGGCCAGTTGGTTGATCGGGACTGACGCGCAAACGGCGCGACCCGTTTTGGAAGAACTCACCCGCGACATCGACCCCACCGTCGCCGGGCTGGCAGTGGGGCAATTATGGAACGCTCGACAGAAGAAAATGACCGCTGCTGAAATCGACGTCTGGCTGAAGAAAATTGAAACAATGCCGATCCCAGTCCGCTCCGGCCCCCGTTTAGCGATCGCAGCCGCTCAATCACGATCCGGATTCACCGAAGCCGCAATTGCCAGTTACATGAGAGTTGCGATCCTTTACCCTGACCGGCCTTTGATTTCAGCACCGGCGTTGTACCAATCTGCCACTTTGCTGCACAATACAGGTCACGGCGACAGCGCTTTAAGACTAATGGCAGAACTAAAATCCAAATATCCTGCCTCCAACTGGTCAGCACGGAATTTGACTCAATAAGAAATCACAATGCACTCACCCGATCCAACAATCAACCGCCAACGTCGAAGGAGCACGATCCGTATCAACACGATCGCTCCGGTCATCTTTTCGGTTTTCGCTGCCGCGACGTTTCCGTCTGTCGCGATGGCTCAGCCGGCAACAACCCAAAACGCTCCCACCGAGGCTCCGGCGGGCTTTTTTGCGATTCTGTTTTCAGGTGGCATCACGGGTTTCATCATCGTGATGATTCTGATCGCGCTGTCAATTTATTCGGCCTATTTGATCGTTGAGCAAATTCTGACCGTCCAGCGCAAAGACCTGATCCCGCCCGGACTCGGCGATACCGTTCAACAAGCCCTTGGCACTGGCGATGTACGCGGAGCACGTCAGGCCTGCGAAGAAAATCCCAGCCTTCTCTCCTTTGTGCTGATGCATGGCATCGCGGAATTAGAGTTCGGTTGGAATGCCGTGGAGAAAACATTAGAGGACTCGTTGGCCGAACAAGCGGCGCGGATGTTCCGAAAAATTGAATACTTATCGGTCATTGGAAACATCGCGCCCATGATTGGTCTATTGGGAACCGTTATCGGTATGATCCTCGCGTTTCAAAACGTCGCTTCCACACAAGGCACGGCCAGCGCTCCCCAACTGGCAGAAGGCATCTACCAAGCTCTGATCACGACCGTTGGGGGGTTGATTGTCGCCATCCCTTCGATCGGCGCGTTTGCCATTTTTAGAAATCGCATCGACCAATTCATCGCCGAAGCCGCTCACATTGCACAACACGTGTTCACACCCCTTCGCCGCCGAGCCAAAAAAGGGTAGATAGCAAACCAAATGCAAATTCCGCGCTACAAATCGAACCGAAAGCTTGGCTTCAACATGACGCCGATGATCGACGTTGTGTTTTTGCTGATCATCTTCTTCTTGGTCAGCAGCCACCTCTCCAAACAAGAAAACCAGGTCGAACTTAGCCTCCCCGTGGCCGCTTCAAGCGATGATGATCCCAACCAGCAAACGCCGCGCGTGACAATCAACGTCACCGCCGATGGCAAATACTCACTGGCCGGCCGGTCGATCGCTGCCGACCGACTGCCGCAGAAGTTTGCCGATGTCGTTGCTAAAGAAGGCAATGATTTAGAAGTGCGCATCCGCGGCAGTCGATTGGCTCCTTATTCCGCCGTCGAACCGATCATGCTGGCGTGCACGAAATCTGGCATTTGGAACGTTACTTACGCCGTTTTTCGTGAATCACAACGATAGTCAATTTATGAAACGTCCCAGCACACATCTCCATCAACCCGGTGCCGTCGACATCGACCAAGCGATGACGCCGATGATCGACGTTGTCTTTTTGTTGCTGGTGTTCTTTGTTTGGACGGCAAGCTTTCAAGTGATCGAACAGATTCTGCCCAGTGAACTTTCCTCGCAAATGGGCAACCAGCAATCGGCGCTAACGCCTCCTCCGATTAAAGATTTTGACGACATCATCATCACTCTTTCCTACGACGGCCAACAACCGGCTTGGACACTGAACAAGCAACCGATCACACGCATCGCCGAAATTGAAAAAAGGCTGACCGCGATCGCGTCGATAAATAGCGCTGCGCCGGTGATTCTCCACCCCCAACCCAATGTGCCTTTGGAGTTCGTCATCCAGAGCTATGACGCGGCCAAACTGAGCGGTTTCACCAAAGTCGCGTTCGCCGTCAATCCGCAATAACGCGAGCCAACCTTCATGCGTGCAATGATCTGCTTACTATTTGCCTTGCTGACGATGGTTAGTACGTCGCGCGCTGACTGGTTCGATGCCCGTGAAAAGAAATTCGTCGCTGGCTTGAGAACGCGGCAGTTATTCGATATTGCCGAAGCCTATTGCATCCAATCACTTGGTCGCGGCGACATCACCGCCACCGACCAAGCGGCGCTGACGGTCGAATTGTTGCAAAACCGCGCGTCGCAGGCACTGATCGCCCCCGCCAGCCAAAAAGAAAACGCTTGGCAAAGGACATGGCAAACCGAGCGCGATTTCGAATCAAAATTTCCCGAACACTCCAAGGCAATTCTGGTCACGATTCAAACGGCGCTGGCGCGGTTGAGCTACGGCGCGGCGATCCAGCAGGAACTGAGCGCCGAAATGATTCTTCCTGCCGACGTCGAAGCGTCGCGCGAAACGATGATCGACCAACTTCGCCAAGCGCGACGAACGTTTGAAGCCGTGGAACGAGACATCGAACGCATGTTGCCAGAACAACGTGCGAAGCAGCCCAGCGCGGACGAACTATCGGTCGATCAGTTGGCCATTATGCGCAGCAACGTTCGTTATCAACTGGCAAAATGCAATCTCCAAACGGCTTACGGGTACGACGCTGACGACACCGTAAATCGAACCAGTATCATCCGCGATGTTTTCGAGCAGCTGTTGGAAGTTCAAAACAGCGTCAGCCCTCAGCAGCGCATCTGGTGGCTGGCCAAGACCACGCAGATCGAATGCCTTCGTTTATCCGGTCGTTACGCCGAAGCATCGAAAGTGCTCAACGGACTACCGGAGGAAGAACGCCCCGCCGATCTGGCCGGCCCGATTTTGGAACAGCGATTGCTATTGGCCGTTGCCCGTGGCGATGCGGTCTGGGCCGAGAAGCATCTGACTCAGTCCGCTGGTCAACGGCTATCGAACCAACCACCCCAAATGGACGTCGCCCAAATGCAGGCCGCCGTTATGCTTTCCAACAACGCCAGCTCAGACGCCAACCGTCAGGGTTGGCTCGACCGAGCCGCCCAAATCGTCCGCGACATCGAAACCAGACACGGGGCTTATTGGGGCAGGCGTGCCGGATTAGCGCTGATCGAGATGACCGGTTCCTCAGCTGATCTCAAAGCCCACCAGCCATCGGCCGGTCAGCGCGAGATCCTCATTCAAACCGCTGAGCGCGCCACACGCAACGGAAATGACGAAGACGCGATAAGAGCATGGCGTCGAGCTATCGATCTATCACAGCCGGGAGTGGATCGACAGCGTCTGCAGATCAACACCAGCAAAATTCTCGAACGATTAAAACGCCATCGCGAATCGGCTGAACTGCTTCTGACGGGAGCCACCGAGCAGCCAACTTCGGAAATTGCCGCCGCTATGCATCTGCGAGGCTGTTGGAACATGGCTCAAGCCAACGCGCGCGATGATCTCGTTGCCAGCCTCAGCCAACACATCGGGCGGTGGCCCGAAAGCCCAACAACGGAACAAGCCGCCATTTGGTTGGCGGCGGAGTACAACCGAAAAAATGATTTTGAGAGTGCGATCACAACACTGACCGGCACTCAACTCCCAATCTCCGCAGGCACCATCAACCAACTGCGCGCAACGTTCTACCTGACTCAGACACAATCCAGCATCGACCCCAACCGCATGCAACGAATTGCAAAGCAAATCGCCGAGCACCTCCAACTCCATCACCCCGAAGTCACCAGTGCCCCTATCGCCGAAGCGCTGACAGCAACGTCCGCTGAAATCGCATTGTTATCCGGCTGTCTCAGCATCGGCGACGTCGGCAACATAATAGCCAAACACGAGGCCAAGTTTCCCGTCGCTCCACAATCAGAGCTCCAGCTGTACAGCAGCGCGCTGAAGGCGTTGTTGAACCAAGACTTGCCCGCCGCGACCGGTATTCTGGAAACGACTACTCCGTCGGAGCCCGATTGCCGAAAGCTGATGTCAATCGTCAAAGCGCAGATGAAGTTAGGCCTTCCTTTAGATGCGCACCAATCGACGATCGTCAACGATTACTTATTGGCGATTGTTGGACAAGCCCAGCGCCTCCCGCTGTCGATTCAGCAAGCCACGGCGTGGAAGTTTGAACAAGCCAAACTCCTGCGGGCGACGAAAGACTACAAACGGTCACTGGCTTTGCTGACGCCACTGGCTCAGCAATATCGCAAGGACGCAGCGATCCAGTTGGAGTATGCACGTGCACTGACGGAGTCGGAAAATCGCGGCGCTGATGCATTGAAAGTGTGGCGAGTACTGGCGCAACAGTTAGAGCCAAAAACCGAGAATTGGTACGAGGCCAAATTCAATATTGGCAAAGCGCTGGCTGACGCGGGCAAACGCGATGATGCAAAGAAGCTGCTTCGATATGTAGAGGCTGTGCACGGCTGGAAGGGCTCCGCATGGGCCGAACAGATCGAACGATTGCTGCGAAGGCTGTGATGGGCTTGGGAAAACGGCTGCTAATTATCGGTGATTAGTGCGAGAGTTTTGAGACAGAAAGATGTTGACAGAAAAATAAAAACGCGATCAGCAATAAAGCTTTCACCGCTGACATCTTTCTGTCAACATCTTTCTGTCTAACGCTAAACTGACGTCTGTTGACCAGGGAATGGATGGCGTCGAGA
>CALDEW010000503.1 GCA_937942355.1 uncultured Pirellulaceae bacterium
GCAGACAATCCCTTCGGCGGCAACGCTGAAACCCCGTTCGGTGACGCCACTGAAACACCTGCCCCCGCAGCTGACACCCCATTTGGTGAAGTCGTTGAAGCACCTGAAACGGTCGCCGATGATCCTCTGTTTGCCAGCGAAACGGAAGTCGATTCCCCAGCCTCCAAGGGGTCAATGACCAAAGATGCTGGATCGATGACCAAAGACTCCGGTTCAACCACCAAAGACGCCGGTTCAATGACGAAGGACGCTGGGTCAACGACCAAAGATGCTGGATCAATGACCAAAACAACCGAAAACGATGGCGACATTTTCGGTTCAGTCGAAGAAGCCGATCGCGCACTGCAACAGTTCAACACCGAGCCTGCTGTTGTCAGTGATGACATCAACGCTCCGTTGCAGATGGGATCGCCTGTCGAAGTCAAAGAAAGCGACATCGACCGGATTCTTGCTCAGGCCAGAAAGGGCGGCAAGCAGATCATCGACAAAGAAATCGATCGACGAAAAATCGTCGAGCAAAAGATTCGCAAACAAGTGCAGTATGAGATCACGCGTTCGGTCGGCGAATTACGCTCCAACCCAGCCGAAGCAATCAACCGGCTCAAGAATATGATCGAAGTTGTTGATCAAACTTCGGAGCTTGACGAAAGTGCGTTGACCGACCTCCGATACTCGCTCGAATCAGCGCTCAACAGTGCGCGTCAGCAAAAATTGAGCTTTGAAGCACAGCAATCCGAAAGCGCAAAGAACAAAGCGATCGCAACTTCAATCTTGCGAACCGCAGACGCTTATCAACGCGAAGAAGAAAAGTTCACTCGCCTGATTAACCAGTTTAACTCGCTGATGAAGGAAAAGAATTACGTCTCCGCTGCGGGCGTGGTTGAAACGGCATACGAACTGGCGCCCAACCGACCCGAAACTGCTGTAGCCGAAGTTACCGCGCGTGCTCGAATCAACTACGAAAGATCTCTTCGCTACATGCGAATGAAAGAAATGTCTAATTTGCAGATGCTGCATGATGTCGATCGAGCCAACATTGGGTTCTTGGACGACCGCTTGATTACCTTCCCCGATGCGGAGGTTTGGCTCGAACGCAAAAATAATCGAAAGAGGTTTTCGAATTCTCGTCTGACCGGCAGTGCGCTCGACGAAGCGATTCTCGAGGCGTTGGAGCTGCCAACGGATTTGGAGTACGTCGAAGTACCTTTCATCGACGTCAAACGTGACCTAGAAGACAAGTACGGTATCAACATCGCACTCGATCAATCAGCGATTGATGATGCGTTGACAGAAGACGAACTGGTTACCGTGCGCTACCGTGGCATTCGACTTAAAAATGCGTTGCGTCTGATGCTGCGAGACTTCAATGCAACCTATATCGTCCGTGACGAAGTACTTAGAATCATCTCTCTGTCCAACGTCAGCGACCCCGAAAACCTTGTCACCGACGTATACAACGTAGGTGACTTGGTCGCGCCTCGATTCAATCCCTTCGCCGGACTCGGTGGTGGTGGTGGATTTGGCGGCGGTGGAGGAGGCTTCGGAGGCGGTGGTGGAGGAGGCTTCGGAGGCCGAGGCGGCGGTGGTGGAGGCTTCGGAGGCCGAGGTGGCGGTGGTGGTGCATTCTGTATCCAAGACGCTCCGGTGAGCACGACGTCGCAGGTGGAAGCTAAGAACGTTTCTTCCTCTCGTCAAAAGCCTTCCGTTATCCAACTGAACTCTGGTGCAACACCTGTTGAAGCGTGGACCGATTATTTCTCTCGAGTACATCCTTCACCAGCAGACGTCCGCGAAACAGTCCGAAACTATATCCAAACCAAACGTTTCGAAGACATTGTTGGGTTGATCTACGGTGCCATGCAAAACAACCGCGTCGAACCCTGGATGTTTGAAGCACTTGGTTTTGCAATGGAGCTCTCGGGCAAACCAAAATCTGAGATTGAACGCGTGTTCATGTCCGCAATGGATTTCGCAACCAGCCCTGCCGACGCGCTGGATGTTGCAAAATATATGATGAAATCGGGCATGGAAAAACGAGGATTGGAGATTCTTCGGGATGTCGCATCGCTCGAACCGACTTCGACTCTGCCCTATTTGGCGGGGCTGGATGTTGCCAAGCAAACCCAAGACAAAGAGGCTCTTCAATGGCTGACCGTTGGAATTTTGTCCCAAGAGTGGCCAAAGAATCAACCACTGGTGCGCCGTGCGAAGAATATTTCGACCGCGCTGTTGGCTGATCTTAACGCCACAGATGTCGAAGCCGCCAAAGAATACGCTCAAGCACTTTCCGATGCTAAGCAACGTGACTGCGTTGTGGAAGTCAGCTACACAGGCGATGCGGATCTCGACCTGTACGTGCAGGAGCCTGGCGGCACGATCTGTTCGCGTCTAATCCAGCGCACAACTGCTGGTGGCGTCCACTTCGGTGACAATGCGTCCAAAGGAAGCAACCAGTCCGGTAAAATCACCGAAAAGTACGTTTTGCCCAAAGGCTTCTCTGGAGACTACCAATTGGTGATCAAACGAATCACCGGAGAAGTAACCTCGGGTAAAGTCAATGTTGACGTTCGTCATCATGTGAATTCTGACTCCGAAACACGTGAGGCTCGGCCTGTCACTATCCAAGGCAAAGGAACGATCGTCAATTTTACGTTGGCCAATGGACGACGTGAGGACTCACTTGAAGAACATACACTCAAAACCTTGGTCGACAAACAAATGATCGTCGGTCAACAGATTCTGGCTCAGCAATTGGCTCAAGGGTCAAGCTCAACAGCGGCCAGTGAGTATTATGGTGGATTGGTCAGCGGCGGCACCGAAGGCGGCCCAATTCTCAACCCGGACAATTCGAACTTGTTCCGTGGCGGTGTTGTTGGCTATTCCCCTGAAATCGAGTTCTTTCCCGTCTCGATCAACCTTCAAGTTCAACATGCAACGACCTCAGATCGTCTGTATGTCATCGTCAGCTTGACACCGAGCTTTAATGACGTCGTAGACGTTGAAAACTTCAACGCCCTTGGTGACGTCAATACTGCCGGTGGAGGTGGTGGTGGTGGAATAGGCGGCGGTGGCGGTGGTGGACTCTAAATCGGATCCAAAGAGAATTCTCAATGGCAAGCCAAATCTTTGGCTTGCCATTTTTTTTTTGATACACACTTGATACACGAACTGAAAACACCAACCAAACACCGACCAAACACCAAGAGCGACAAATACTGATATTGCTGGCATGTTGGCCTTCGGTTTACTATATTAAATTGCGGCAGCATCCGTCATATCAACCTGAAGCATACACATGAACTCAGCATCCGATGTCGACCCGAACAAGGAAACCGAACAACCGCCCAAAGGCCGTCGGGTTCCGCCTTCGTCTGTGTTCACGCGCGCTGCATCTGCAATTACGCGCGGTAAGCAGCCCGCTGACAAGTCTCAACAACCTGTGACCGAGCAACCTCAGCCTGCCGCCAATCCACAAAGCCCCGTTCGAGGAGGACAGGGGGCTGCGGGCGTCACCAAAGCCACTGCTGCTTCGGCCAAAGTAAAGATTCCGCGCCCAGAGTCGTGGGAGGATGACATCAGCCGCAACACGCTGGACGAAACACCTTTCACCAGCCTCCCCTCCCCTGCCAGCCGGCCCATTGAAGCTTTCGAAGAAACGGCGCGGATGAAGGTGATCAAGCCTATGCTCCAAGGCCAACCGATTGCGGATTTTGTCAGCAAGGACACCTGGCCCATTCCGACAGCCGAAGACCGCGAAGGGTACAGCGTTGGATTCGACGAGGCCTATTGGCTAAGTGGGTTGGAAGACTATTTAAAAATCATGGAGATCGCCAAGCAAAATGAGATCGCCCCCAAAAGCGTGATGGACTTTGGTTGTGCCACCGGACGTGTCGTTCGACACTTCGCGGCTCACTCAGACATCCCTGAAATCTGGGGAACCGACATCAACCAACGGCATGTCCGCTGGTTGTACGAACATCTTCCAATGAGTGTAAAACCCGTCTTCAACCATTGCATTCCAACCTTGCCGATTCCCGACTCCTCTGTCGACATCATTACCGCATTTTCGGTTTTCACTCACATCGATACTTTCGAAACGCACTGGTTGGCCGAATTGAGCCGCATCATGAGTGACGGCGGCATGTGTTATCTAACGGTGCACAATGAAGCCACATGGAAAGTGCTTCATAAAGAAATAGACAACGAGAAGAACCGTCTGATCCAGTCGATCGCAAAAATTGACCCTGATTTCAAAAACCAATTAGCTCAACCGATGCCCGAGGGACGAAAGATCTACCGATTTACTCAGTCCGGTCCTTACCGAGCCCAAGTGTTTCATTCCAACAGCTATCTACGCAATGTCTGGGGACGCTTCTTTGATATTGAGGCGATTATGCCCTGTCATCATGTGCGTCAGACGGTGGTCGTGCTGCGGAAAAAATCGACGTAGACTCCAAGACCCAAAACATCAGAAAACAAAAAACGCGGGTCCGGCAAATTGCCTACCCGCGTTTTTCTTTAAGTTTCACTTATCGGAACTCGCTCATCGAGAGTCCGTCTGTTCTTACAGCGCTGCGATGGCAGCGTCGTAATTGGGTTCGTCGACGATCTCAGGGACCAGTTCTGTGTAAGCCACTTTGCCATCGGCATCGATGACAACAACGGCGCGAGCCAACAGTCCCTTGAGCGGGCCGTCTTCGATTCCAACGCCGTAGTCGTTGTCAAAACCTGAGCAACGAAACGCTGACGCGCTCGTCACATGCTCAACGCCTTCGGCGGTGCAAAAACGGCCTTGCGCGAACGGCAAATCTTTTGAAACATTGACGACAACCGCGCCGCCCATATCTCCAACTTTGGAATTAAAAGTCTTCACGCTGGTCGCACAGGTTCCAGTGTCAAAACTGGGCACGATGTTCAGCACGACTTTCTTGCCCTTGAGAGATTCGAGCGTGACGTCAGCGAGATCTCCACCGACCAGTGTGAATCCTGGAGCGGCAGAACCAACTGCGGGTAAGTCGCCACATGTTTTGCAAGCGTTGCCTTTGAGAGTAATATCAGCCATCAATGTCTTCCTATTTAATCGTGTAAAAAATTTGTTCGTTTAAAACGTTCCGCGCTGTCGCGTGGAATTCCCGCGTTCATCGCTGACGTCGTAATTGTCGCAATTGTCGTTGTAACTGCAACAATCGCAGATCATTCGCCCGATATGATACCCAAATCAAGCTCGTCCTCTGCGCCAACTTCGATCTGTTTCCCGTCGACATCCACTGTCAACGATTGCAGATCAAACCCCTCCATTCCGACGAAAACAAGCTTCGCTTCGTAGGATCCTTCTCCATCGGGGCCAGATACGGTTCCGGTAATATTCAAATAGCTCACCCCATCAACTTGAGTCTGCTCTGGTTGACCGGGCACTACTTCGACTGGACTCCCTACCGCTGAGATAACTTCCTCGGAAGTCTTTAAGCTGCCTTCAATGCTCGCCATCTCCTGCATTACATCCTGCAT
>CALDEW010000504.1 GCA_937942355.1 uncultured Pirellulaceae bacterium
TAACCTTAGAGGGCGTAGTGGTCAATTGACCACTACGCCCATTTTGTTAAGATTCTATCAATCTCAGTCTATCGAATCGGGCACCAAAGATTGATGCCTTTGCTTGATGGGGTTTACCAGGAGGTATTGCCCCTTGAGAAAGGAATCTTTGATGGCTCGACTTGCCCGTGGGGAATCAATCGACCCCAGTCAAATTCAGATGGTGCATGTTTGGAACCGATGTGTTCGGCGTGCTTTTCTTTGTGGAAACGATGTCGTCACGGGCCGAAGCTTCGAGCATCGACGACAATGGGCTCGGGATCGGCTGGAACATCTTGCTTCCGTGTTTGCGATTGACTGCGTGACCTTCTCGGTAATGAGCAATCACACTCACCAGATTCTCAGAAGCCGACCTGATATTGTTGCGACTTGGGGTGATAAAACAGTTGCGCGACGATGGCTAAAGCTAACACCGAAGCTCGACAAAAACGGTGAGGTGTGCGAGCCGACGCAGTTCGCCGTTAATCAGTTGTTGAACAACCCGGAATTGATTGGCGAGATCAGGTTGAGACTCTCGGATGTCAGTTGGTGGATGCGATATTTTTCACAGAATATTGCGTATCGTGCCAATCGTGAAGACGAAGTGACCGGGCATTTTTGGGAGGGAAGGTTTGGTTCTGAGTTAATCGAAACCGAAGCGTCGATTTTGACTTGTATGGTTTATGTCGATCTCAATCCGGTGCGGGCCGCGATGGCGGCGACTCCTGAGGAGTCAGATTTCACCGGCGCCAAAGAGCGGATTGATGACTTGCGAATCGGATTGGCGACCGGAGCCGGCGGCGATTTGAATCTGACTTTGAGTTCACAGGAAATTTCGATTCATGATTGGGAAAGATTGGACAACCAACATAGCGGATGGCTTTGCCCGATTGAGATAGATGAAGCGATCGACGAAATTGGACCGGATGAGGATCAAAGTGGACGCCGCGTGAGCCGCAAGGGTGTGCTTGCAATCTCGTTAACGCGGTACCTTGAATTGCTTGACTGGGTTGGACGTCAAATTCGGTCGGACAAACGTGGTAGTATCCCAAGCAGTTTGGCCCCGATTTTGAAACGAGTTGGATTGTCAACCAAAAACTTCGTAAACTCTATGGCGTGGCGTTCCGCCACCTCAGGACTTTCCGAAAGTAACAACCTGAACGAACCGTGGCCTGTCCCCGGTTGAGGGTCCCGCCGAGGATTTCGCCTGCTGCCGCTTGCTGCACCCAGCGACGACAGTCGCGGCATCGTGCTGCAGGATGAGTGAATAGAGTGACATGATGCTGCCCATCGACAATATCTTCTTGCAAGTGCTCGGTCGCGTTTTGGCTGTCGTAGATCGCTACATTTCTTGCTTCGCAGTGCGGGCAGCGACACGGGGCTGGAACGTCGACGCGGATATCGTATTGAGTTGGTGTTTTTCGATACCAACCGACATGCCCGATCGGAGCTCCGCGTTTGCCCGCGTTCTCTTGGGCGTTTTCACTATCTTGCCTGTCGTCCGATTCGGATTTCTGTTTGTTGGTCGCGAATTTGTTCTGCCTGACCCCGTTTTTTTGCCTGAAAATACTCAGATATCTGACCCCCGTTGTTTCTCCGAGGTTATTCAGACGTCATATAGCAGAACAAGACTTCTAACTTTGAAATGGAATTTTTTATTGAATTTTCACTTGGCACGGATATAGAAAAGTAAAACACTTTTCTGTTCCACTCATTGCAAAGCAAATGGACGTCGACAATTTCGAGGTTTTTACCAAGGTATGGCGTCGACATTTGAATAAACAGTTGGAGTGTGTTTTCAAATTCTGAAATCATTAAATCTAAAGTCACGGGCTTGAAGAAACACCCAGAGAATGTCTTATTGAGCTCATCCTCCCAATAGCCATTCTGAAATCCGCAGATCGCCGAGAGAATGAAAGATTCAATTGGCAATGAATCGAAATTAAGAAAAGCTTCATAATAAAAATCCCCTCCAAGATTTCCTTCAACCTTAAAGGATGGGAAAATTTTTTCTTTCTTCGCTCCCAAGACCTTGGGCAATTCAACTTGGTGCATTACTCATCTTCTCCCGGTTGGAAATTGAAGTCGGGGAACGCAGTAGTAATGTTCCCATCGTCATCGACCCAAATCCCTGTTTTGACTCCATCGGATTCCCCAAAGTATTTTCCTTTGGCAACATTCCCCTCATCGTCTTTTTGAGCATTATACACCTCGCAAGCTGCTTCTTTGATTTTATCCTTTGACCAATCCTTCGGAAACCACGCTTGCTGTCCTTTCGTCGCCTTTCCTGGTGTCTTGTGACGTTTAACATTCCCAGTCCGCACGCCGTTTTTAAAAGTTTTTAGAATTTCGTACTCCTCATTCAGCGATTCAAGTTTGGCAATGTTGTCTTGGCCATGTCCACCGCCTGTCATTCTGCCATTCGCTTGGAAATCACCATCATTGGCGTGGGTTAGTCGGGCATCTGAGAACGGGCATTCTTCCTCTTCTTGGCAATTGCCACTTGGATCCATCGCTCCCGGTACATAGTACCCTCGATAGAGTGACATCCCATCCACGTACTCCAGCGGATCCCTTGATATAAACTCACCCAGATTGGCATCGTAATACCTTGCTCTGAAGTACATCAGTCCAGTTTCAGGATCGCTTCTTCTGGCAGTGTAAGTATAGGGATTAGCGAATTCAGAAGCAGAGATTTCACCCCCCGCTCCATTGAAGATAGTGATCTTCCCGTAAGCCGTGTAAGCGTAT
>CALDEW010000505.1 GCA_937942355.1 uncultured Pirellulaceae bacterium
GTCTGCGTCACCGCCACCGATAACGATACGCCCTTTTTCTCTGTCGACACGGCTGCGGCTGGCAAACGACTTTCGAAGTTGGATATCGTGTATCAGTCAGCGACCATCCCGCAAACGCTCGCCCGGGCCCTGCCTCTGATCGAGAAATCTGAACTGGAGAGAAAAGAAGTTTACATCTTCTCCGACCTGACGCAGAAAAGCTGGGCTGCAGAACAGACCGATGCGGCGCTGAAGCGGCTGGCCGAGGGCGACGATGTCAGCGTTTTCATCATCGACGTTGGCGTGAAAGATCCGAGCAACCTTGCGTTGCAGCCGATCGAGTTGAGCGCCGCTGCGATTGCTCCGCGCGGCGAAATCACCGTCACCAGCGGCATCGACAGTAGCGCGACCCAATCCGCGCCCTCGGTCACCTTTCAAATACAAGCCAACGATCCCGCGCGGCCGGTCGTGCGGGACGGCAAGATTTTATACACCGAAAAAATGCTGACCGAATCGACGACCACGCCCGCGATGTCTCCCACCGGCGAAACTACTGCGACGACGCCGCTGCGATTTTCATTTTCGGACAACCTTGCCGACGGCGTATACCACGGGAGCATCGCGCTGAATAATGCGGACGGTTTACCTGGTGACGACCGCCGTTATTTTTCCTTTGAAGTCAAACCAGCATCGCCGGTGCTGATTGTCACCGGCCCCGATGCGTTGCCGGACGCGCTGGCGGCGTGCATCGCGCCGTATGATTCGCAGGAGAGCGGGAAATCTCAATTCGACATCATGACCATCGACCAAGCCGACCTTCAATCGCCGGATCAATTGGATCAGTTTGACATCGTTTACTTGCTTGACCCAGGCCCGCTGAGCGTGTCAATGTGGGATGGATTGCACGCGTTTGTGCAAAAAGGGAACGCGCTGGCGATTTATCTAGGGCACAACGCCTTGAACAAAGGAGCCGCCGACAACAGCTTCCTTCAGCCACGGGCTGCGGAATTGCTGGGCGGGAAATTGACGTTTCCCTTCCGCGCACCGGCGGGCGATGTGGCGCTCAGCCCCAGTCAATTGACGCATCCGATCTTTAAAGTCTTTCGCCAGTTCGAATCGGGGGTGCCATGGAATGCGAATCCCGTTTATTACCACTGGGGTATCGAGCGCGACGCTACGTGGGAGAAATATCCGACCGAGGTACCGCTGCGATTTACCAACCGCGAACCGGCGATGTTGGAGCGTACGATTGGCGCTGGCATCGTAATGGTGATGACGACGCCGATATCGGAACCGGCCTATTCCACCGACCGCGAAGTTTGGAACGACTTATTCGTGGGCGACAATTGGCCCATCTATCAGCTGACCGTCGACATGGCCAAGTACTTGCTTCAGGGCGATCGCGATTCGATTAACGTCCAAGTCGGCCAGATTGTTTCGTTGGACAATGACCTAGCGTACTATCCCGAAAGCTATCGTGCCTTCCCTCCGGTGGCAGAGAAAACGCCGACCAGCGTTTCCACGGACGAGGGACGCATCAGTTACAAGTTTGTTGACTCGCCGGGAAGTTACTACCTTCAAGGCGACTACGATGGGCAGACGGTCAATCGCGGATTCAGTGCCAACCTAGGGCGCCGCGAAACCGACCTGACTCGCGTCTCCAAAGACAGCGTTGATCTCGTGCTGGGCACCGACCGATACCAGATCGCGACCGATCAAAGCGAGATCGAAATGAAGCAGGGAACGGCGCGGAAGGGGCAAGAGTTCTTTCCGCTGCTAATGTTGCTGGCGTTGGTGGTGATGGGTGTTGAGCATTTACTATCGAATCGTTTTTATAAAGGGTAAGGCGATGTTTTTTCGATGGGCTCTTGTCAATTGCCGGAAGCCAGCGGCAGGTGTTGTTAGCCGCTGGGCGCTAGCCGCGGGTTGCGGAGCCTTTACACGAGGCGATGGGGAAACATTACGCAACGAACCAGCGGCTAGCGCCCTGCCGCTAACAGGACGAGCGGTTTGGGCTGTCGTCCGAACGCTGAGGATAGGAAAGGAAACCGGTTCTTAGGAACCAATATTTGATGGATTCGATTTCACTACTGCCGATCCTCAGCCCTTTTTTGCTGACGCTGATCTTTATCGGATTAGCTCTGTTGCTGTTGCTGGGGCCGAATTTTAAGGCGCTCGACCGACGTAAGCTGACGACGCTGATCGGTCTGCGGGCGCTGGCGATTGGATTGGCGCTGCTGGCCTGTCTGAGACCAGGGTGCGTCAAAACAACCGAGCAAAACCAAGCCGCGGTGCTGATGTTTTTGCTCGATTCGACTCGCAGTATGCAACTGCCCCACGTCGACGACGACTCCACGCGTTGGGCGGCGCTGAAAACGATGATTGAATCTAATGCCGGCAAGTTTCGGGCGCTCAACGAGAACAAGATTGACGTCCGGTTCTTTGGCTTTGACACCAAGGCTTATCCCATCGAAGTCACCGACGGGAACGTCGTACTGCCAGAATCGCCCGAAGGCAGCGAAACGGATTTGGGGTCGCCGATCTTTCAAACGGGCATTGAATCGCGCGGAGAACGACTGATCGGCATCTTTCTCGGCAGCGACGGTATGCAAACCGCAACGTCGCCCGAGGTTGAACTGGCCGCAGCGATTGACACGATCAAGGACCTTGAGATTCCCCTGTATAGCGTCCTGTTTGGATTGCCCGGCGACAGCGGGCAGCTGGCCGACGTTGCGATCAAGAACTTTGCTGAACAACACGTTGTCAACGTCAAGAACAACCTCAACGCCACCGCGACGCTGGTGGCCAGAGGTTATGCCAATCAAGATATCAAAGTGCAAATGTACTTGATCGACCGAGACGGCAATGAGCAACCTGCCGGGGATCCCGTGTTCGTTCGACCGACGCAGGCGCTGGAGGAAATGAACATTGAGATGACGTACAAACCGGTGGAGGCCGGCGAGTTTCGTATCAAGATCCGCGCCCAACCGATGCCCGGTGAAAAGGCGCTAAGGAACAATGAACTCGATGCATTCCTGACCGTCAACGACAAAGGCATGCGTATCCTATACCTCAACGGCAGCCTTGGATTTGAACAGATGTCTCTGCGGCGCACCTTGGCCACTGCGGACTTCATCGAAGTTGACTTTCAACTGGTGGCGCCCGGGCAGAGCGCCACCGGCGCGGCCTTAACGCAATTGGAAGGACTGTTCCAAGACCCAACCTACGACATCTTCATCATCGACGACGTCGACGCCCGTACGCTCAGCGCCAAAGACGGCAAATCGCCTCCGCTGGATGCGCTGGCTAAAGCCGTCAACGATGGCAAAGGGCTCATCATGCTGGGTGGTACTCACAGTTTTGGAGCCGGCGCGTACGCAGAAACTGCGCTGGCGGATATTCTTCCGATCGAAATGGCGGCCAACGAAGTCCAGCCTTTCGCTGAAGACATCCGGCGAGAGCTACACGTCAACCGGAACCTAGAACTCAAACCAACCCGCAATCATTACTTGACCAAATTGGGCGACTCGGGGACCGAAGCTTGGGCCGAGCTACCACCTTTGGCTGGTGCAAATCGTTTTAAATCGGTCAAGAACAATGCGATGGTCTTGCTGGAGACCGCTGACAACGCTCGCAATCCGATCCTTGTCTCGACCAGTGTCGGCGTCGGCGGACGGGTGTTGGCATTCGCTGGAGATTCGACGCGCCGCTGGAATTACTTCCGGCTCAACAACGATCCTAAGCAGCGCACGTTCAAACAGGAATACGATCAGTTTTGGCGACAGATTATTTTGTGGTTGGCGTATTGGGATTCTAAGAATGACGAAACCGTTTCGATTGACTTACCGCAGCGCCGATTTTCGCCTCGACCGAGGATCAAATTTGGCGTCAGTGCAAAAACCGTTTCGGGCGAAGTTCAGACCGACGTCCAATTTGAGGCTCGGCTGACGCAGCCTTCAGGTGAACCAGTCATGATTCCAGTCCAGCGATCGGGCAAAGAGTTCTTCGCGGAAGTTGACCCTGATACCGTGTCTGATGCGGGTCTGTATCGGATCGAAGTTCGAGGCCAACGCGACGGCGCGATGATTGGTCAGTCGGTAAGAGACTTCGTCGTGATGGATCGTGACAAAGAAAAGTCTAATCCTGTCGCCGATCCGGATCGGTTGACGCGACTGGCTAATGAAACCAAACCTTTTGGTGGCCGCGCGATGCTGCCCGAGGATGTGGGACCGCTATTGGATCAGTTCCTCGCCGATCCGCCGGTTCAAAAAATCATCATCCCTACGACGTGGCGAATGGGGCAAACGACGTTGGGTTCGGGGGCGTTTTTGTGCGTTTTCGTGTTGGTATTAGCGGTGGAGTGGTTTTTGCGGAAGAAGTGGCAACTGGTTTAGGAAATTTGGAGTGCGGTAGACTCCTACCGCTTTGGAATATTTTCTTGGGTAAAATTTAACGGGCTGATGTTCCTGCGATAAAAATATTCCAAAGCGGAAGAGGGCTTCCGCACTCCATAATTTGGAGTGCGGTACTCCCGTACCGCTTTGGAATATTTGGTATTATGTTGACGCAGAGTTCTTATTCCATGATTGAAGCTGGAGAGTCCGATGTCGAATCATGAGAACGTCTCTTGGCAGGCCATTCTGAAGAAGATCGCTACACTCGACTCAAACCAGCTAAGTAAGTTAGACGCGTTTCTGAATCAGTTGAAATTTTGGGTTAAATCTGACGGGCTGATATTCCTACGATAAAAATATTCCAAAGCGGAAGAGGGCTTCCGCACTCCATAA